>NZ_WWKH01000628.1:0-25879 GCF_009865595.1 Streptomyces sp. SID1328
GGAATCCGGCCATACCGGCAGGTCCGTAACGGCCGCATCACGGGGTGGTTCGTCCTTGGGCACAGGGGTCCGCATGGGCCCCTGTGCTGTCGGCGGTCGGTGATAGAAAGGCGGTTCGTAGGCTAAAAATCAGTGAACGAGGGGGAGCAGCGCTGATGAGCCAGCCGCCGCCCGGTCAGCCGCCGCACGGCGGCTTCGGCCCGCCGCAGAATCAGCCACCGCAGGGCCAGCCACCGCAGGGTCACCCGCCGCAGGGTCAGCCGCCGCAGGGGCAGCCGCCGCAGGGGCAGTCGCAGGAGGGTTTCGGCGCTCCTCAACAGCCGCCGTCACAAGGCGGGTTCGGCGCTCCCCCGCAGCCCGGCTACGGCTACCCCCAGCAGCCCCCCGGCCCGTACGCCCAGCCCGGTCCCTACGGACAGGCTCCCGGCCCCTACGGCCAGACCCCCGGCCCCTACGGGCAGGCCCCCGGCCCCTACGGGCAGGCCCCCTACGGCACCTACCCGCACCCCGGTGCCCCCGGCAAGCCGCCCGGCGGCAAGAAGCGCACCGCGCTGATAACCGGGGCGGTGGCCGTCGCGCTGCTGCTCGTCGGCGGCACCGTGTACGCCGTCACCAGTGGCGGTGGGGACGACGACAAGCCCGTCGCCCACCCCAGTGGCGACACCGGGCACTCCGCCACCGCGTCCCCCTCCGCCGACACCGGCGACGGCAAGGGCGACGGCCGCGCGGACGCCGAGGACCTCAACGCCGGCCGCAAGCCCGGCGAGGCGAAGGTCCTCTGGTACAAGTCCGCCCCCGACGCCCCCGGCAACGGCGCGGACGCGCCCGGCCTCTGGGTCACGGAGAAGACCGCGGTGAAGGCCGCGTACAAGGAGGTCGTCGGCTTCCGCGTCGCGGACGGCACGCCCGCCTGGGCCCCGATCGCCCTGCCGCACGAGGTCTGCGCGGTCACCAAGCGCGCCGGCGCCGACGGCAGGATCGTCGTCGCGTACATGAACGGCACCACCGACCGCGCCAAGTGCAACCAGCTCCAGCAGATCGACCTGGACACCGGCAAGAAGGGCTGGCACGCCCAGGTCGCCGACGGCTCCGCCCTGTTCGACAGCACCCGCAGCATCGAGCTGACGCTGGCCGGCAGGACCCTGATGGTCGGCCGCGACATGTCGGGCACCGCGTACGACGCGGCCACCGGCAAGAAGCTGTACGACCTCAAGAAGTACGGCACGGACTGCTACCCGGCCGGGTACGCCGGTGACGCCGGGCGCCTGGTCCAGGTGGCCTCCTGCGGGGCGGGCGGTGCCAAGGAGCGCGACGAGATCCGCGAACTGGACCCGGCCACCGGCAAGGCGAAGTGGACCCGCGTCGTCACCAAGGGCTGGCGGGCCGAACGCGTCTTCTCCCTGAACCCGCTGGTCGTCTACCTGACCAACCGCGACAAGAAGGCGTGGAACATCTCCACCCTCGACAGCCGGGGCCGTTTCACCTCCGAGGTCAAGGTCGACAAGAAGTTCGCCCCCGGCTGCGGCTTCCTCTCCCTGAACCGCGGCCTGCAGAACTGCCAGGCCGTCGCGGTGGACGCCAAGACCCTGTACCTGCCCACCGAGTCCACCACCGGCGCGAACGAGATCATCGCCATCGGCCTCGCCGACGGCAAGGAGAAGTGGCGGGTGAAGTCCCCGCTCGCCCGCCCGATGGCCCCGGTCGGACTCCAGGGCGGCAACCTCATCGCCTACGCCGACGCGGCCTACACCCAGGGCGGCCGGGTGCTGTCCGTCCCGACCGGCTCCGGCGCGCACCGGCCCACCACGCTGCTCCAGAACCCGGACGGCGCGGCGAAGATCGAGAACGGATTCTTCGACGCCACCACGGTCTGGTCCGGCGGCCGCTTCTTCATCGCCACCAACCGGCTGAGCGGCCAGGACGACTCCGAGGAGAAGCTGATGATGGCCTACGGCAAGTAGCCCACGCCCTCCTCCCCGCCGCGCCCGCCGTCCCCACCAGCCGCTTCGAGGTACCCCACGATGAGCGACCAGCCGCCCTCCGGACCGCCCCAGGACCAGCCGCCCACCCCGCCGACCCCGGCCGTCCCGCCGGCCGGTCCGCAGCCGGCGTACGGCTACCCGCAGGCGTCCCCGCCGCAGCCGCAGTCCGGCTACGGCTATCCCGCCGCACCGCAGCAGCCGGGCTACGGCTACCCCGCCCAGCCGCCCACGGTCGTGGCGGGTGACAACATCCGTGCCAGGGAGAACCGCGCCATCGCGCTGATCGTCCTCGCGGCCGTCGTCGCCATCGGCCTGATCATCGGCTCCGGCGTCTGGTACTCCCGTTCCTCCGACGGAGGCGGCGCAAGCACGCGCGCCGGGGGCGACAAGAACGGCACCGGCACCGCGACCGGCGGCAAGGAGAAGGTGCCGGACAACCCGGCCGCCGACGTCCTGTTCAAGGTCCCGCAGCCCAAGACCGAGGAGAACGTCGTCACCACGCCGGGCTCCTGGCTGAGCACCGGTGTCTACGCCAAGAGCGGCATCGCCGAGATCACCGGTTACGACCCGGCCGACGGCCACAAGAAGTGGACGCTCAAGCTCCCCGGCCCGGTCTGCGCGGCCACCGAGCACGTCACCGCCGACGGCCGTACCGGCATCGTCTACCAGCCCTCGATGCCGACCAGGACCAGCCGCCCCGGCTGCACCCAGGTCGCGGGCATCGACGTCCGGGCCGGCACCAAACTGTGGACCAGGTCGATCGGCACGGGTGAGTTCGCCACCACGTTCCAGAACGTCACCGTCGCCGGGAAGACCGTCGCGGTCGGCGGTCTCGACGGCGGCGCGGCCTACGACATCGGCACCGGCAAGGTGCTCTGGCAGCCCAAGCCCGGTGACGACTGCGACGACGTCGGTTACGGCGGCGGCACCAAGCTGGTCGCGGTCCGCAAGTGCGGCGGGTACGGCAACCGCACCCTCAGCATCCAGAACGTCGACCCCGCCTCGGGCAAGGTGATCTCCGAGTACAAGATGGGCGCCGGCATCGAGTACGCCGGCATCGTCTCCACCGACCCGCTGGTGGTCGGCGCGGACGCCGGGCACAGCGCGAGCGGCGGCAGCGGGGTCTCGGACTACTTCTCCATCGACAGCCGCACCGGCAGGCTGCTGGCCCGTATCCCGGTCTCGGGCGACACCTACGAGGGCGAGTGCGACACCATCACCCTCATCGAGGACTGCAAGGGCGTCGCCGCGGGCCAGGGCAAGCTGTACCTGGCGACCAAGGAGCACAGCGGCAGCGGCAAGAGCAAGCTCAGCCGCACCAACGAGGTCGTCGCCTTCGACCTCGCCACCGGCAAGCAGACCGGGCAGCGCGCCGCGGCCGGCGAGGACTCCACGCTGTTCCCGCTGCGCATGGACGGCGGCAACCTGATCGCGTACAAGAACCCGCCGTACGACAAGGGGGGTCAGATCGTCAGCATCGACGGCGCGAGCTTCAAGTCCACGACGCTGATGGAGCTGCCCGCCGACCAGGCCGACCGCGCCCTGCAGACCGGTCTCCAGCCCGGCTTCTCGGAGTACCGGTACAGCCAGGGCCGGCTGTTCATGGCGGCGCCGAACGCGGCCAAGCCGCTCGGGAACTTCGACAAGGACAAGAACTGCGTGGTGGCCTTCGGCACCCGCGACTGAGCGAAGCCCGCACGGCAGACGCCCCGAGCGTGTAACTTCCGGGACATCGGAGGGACTGGGGGGTTGCTCTATGGGAGTGCGGCTCATGGTCGTCGACGACCACCGCCTGCTGGCGGAGGCGTTGGCGTCGGCGCTGAAGCTGCGCGGGCACCGGGTGCTCGCGGCGGCGGCGCCGGCCGCGGGCGCGGCCGAGCTGGTGATATCGCGCGCCCCCGAGGTGTGCCTGCTGGGCACCGCGGCCCCCGCCGAGCCGGGCGCGTTCGACCCGGTGGCCCGCATCAAGCGGGAGCGCCCGCAGGTGGCCGTCCTGGTCCTCGGCCCGGTCCCGTCCCCGCGCGGCATCGCGGCCGCCTTCGCGGCGGGCGCCGCCGGGTACGTACGGCACGACGAGCGCATCGAGGGGGTCGAGCGGGCCATCCTGAAGGCCCGCGCCGGTGAGGCCGCCGTCGCCCCCCAGCTGCTCCAGGGCGCCTTCGCCGAGTTGCTGAACCCGGCCGTGCAGCCCGACGACGAGGGCCAGCGGCTGCTCAGGCTGCTCACCCCGCGCGAGGTGGAGGTGCTGGTCCGGGTCGCCGACGGCGAGGACACCCGGCTGATCGCGGCCGGCATGGGGATAGCGCCCAGCACCGCCCGTACCCATGTGCAGCGGGTGCTGATGAAGCTGGGCGTCGGCTCCCGGCTGGAGGCGGCCGCCCTCGCGGCCCGCACCGGCCTGCTGGACCGCGCGGGTGCCGCCCCGCACACGACGGAGCCGGAGCTGTAGGCCCACAGCTCCGGCTCCGGCCCGGTCACGCCCTAGTGCACGGGCTCCTCGTCGCCCGCGTCCTCGGCGGGCACCGGCGGCGGGGTGGGCCGCAGCTTCAGCCAGGCCAGGAAGAACACGCCGAGGATCAGCATGCCGATGCCGGTCCACAGGTTGATGTTGACGCCCTCGGCCTTGTCGATCGCGGCCTGGGAGTCGGTGATGCCGGTGATCGTGACGATGATGCCGTACAGCACGAACAGGCCGCCGATGATGCGCCGCAGGTCGAAGATGCGGGCCGCGGTGGCGGACTTGCCCTCCAGCTCGGTGACCTCGCGCTGGACGTCGTGCTCGGTCGCGCCGTGCTCGGGGCGGGGGGATTCGTCGGTCATGGTTTCCTCATCCTCCCGCGATCAGAACGAGAACGGGATGTAGCAGGCGGCGGCCAGGACGACCGCGCCCCAGCCGAGCAGGGCGGGCTTGCGGTACCAGGCGTCGTCGCCCTCGGCGGGTGCCTCGGTCATGCCGGGCGACGTGGTGCCGTAGACCAGGCCCTGGAGTTCCTCGGCCGGCTTGGGCTTGGTGAACAGCGACACCGCGACCATCACGACCGCGCCCGCGACGAAGCCCGCGATGGCGGACACGAAGTTGGCGCCCTGGTCGGAGGGGATCGAGATGATGCCCTCCTTGTAGAACACGAAGTAGTTCACCATCGCGGTCGCGGTACCGGCGAGCAGGCCCCAGAAGCCGGACTTGGCCGAGGCGCGCTTCCAGAACATGCCGACGATGAAGACCACGAACATCGGGACGTTGAAGAAGGAGAACAGCGTCTGGAGGTAGCTCATGATGTTCGAGAACGACGACGCCAGGAAGGCCGTGCCGACCGACGCGGCGACACCGATCACGGTGATCCAGCGGCCGAAGCGGACGTAGTAGGCGTCCTCCTGGCCCGGCTTCACGTAGCGGGCCCAGATGTCGGTGGTGAACACGGTGTTGAAGGACGACACGTTGGCCGCCATGCCCGCCATGAAGGCGGCGAGCAGACCGGTGACCGCGATGCCGAGCACACCGTTGGGCAGCAGCTCCTGCATCAGGTAGGGGATCGCGTCGTTGTACTGGAGCCCGGAGCCGGGCTGGCCGATCTTCGGGACCAGGGCGGCGGCGACCAGACCGGGGATCATCACCAGGAAGACGATGAAGATCTTCGGGTAGGCCGCGATCAGCGGGGTGCGCTTGGAGGCGGAGAGGTTCTTCGCGGACAGCGCGCGCTGCACCTCGGCGAAGTTGGTCGTCCAGTAGCCGAAGGACAGCACGAAGCCGAGACCGAGCACGATGGTCAGCCAGTTGGCGCCCAGCGGGTTGGCGCTGCCGATGCCGGTGCCGCCCCAGGCGGTGGTGAAGTTGTGGCCGTGGGCGGCGTCCAGCTTGTGGGTCAGGCCGTCCCAGCCGCCGGCCTTCTTCAGGCCGAGGATGGTGATCGGGATGAGGGCGGCCAGGATCACGAAGAACTGGAGCACCTCGTTGTAGATCGCCGAGGAGAGACCGCCCAGCGTGATGTAGCCGAGCACGAAGGCGCCCGCCACCACGATGGCCACCCACTGCGGCCAGCCGAGCAGGGCCTCCACCACGATCGCCAGCGCGTACAGGTTCACGCCCGCGATCAGGATGGCGGCGAAGGCGAACAGGATCGAACTGAGCAGGTGGGCGGCCTTGTCGAAGCGCAGCAGCAGGAACTCGGGGACCGAGCGGACCTTGCTGCCGTAGTAGAAGGGCATCATCACCAGGCCGAGGAAGACCATGGCCGGGATGGCGCCGATCCAGTACCAGTGCACGGTGTAGGCGCCGTACTGGGCGCTGTTGGCCGCCATGCCCAGGATCTCGGTGGCCGCCAGGTTCGCCGAGATGAAGGCGAGGCCGGTGATCCAGGCGGGCAGCGAGCGTCCGGAGAGGAAGAAGTCCAGGCTGGTCTTCACCGAGCGGCGGGCCGCGAAGCCGATGCCGAGAACCACGACGAAGTAGATGGCCAGGATCGTGTAGTCGAGCCAGTTGGTGGGGAGCCGTAGCTCCGCCGCCAGATAACTGGGGCCCGCCGCCAGGGGCGCGGGTCCGGTCGGGGGGGTCTGCATGAGAACTCGCTTCGTTGCGCGAACTGATCCAGAGCGGAACCTACGCCGCGGCGTTCATTATTTGAACAGTTCTGTTGGTGATCTTTGTTCGATTGTGATCGGGCGCTCCGTTGTCGGGTTGTGGTTTGTTATGTTTGTTTGTGTTGAGTGAGAGCGAGGAGTCCGGCGTGAAGAAGACCTCGACCCGGCTGGCCGACGGGCGTGAGCTGGTCTACTACGACCTGCGGGACGACACCGTCCGCGAGGCGGTGGACCGGCGGCCGCTGGAGCCCACGGTCACCGCCTCCGAGATCCGCCGGGACCCGCTGCTCGGCGACTCGGTGGCCGTCGCCTCCCACCGCCAGGGCCGCACCTACCACCCCCCGGCCGACGAGTGCCCGCTCTGCCCCAGCCGGGACGGGCGGCTCAGCGAGATCCCGGACGCCGGCTACGACGTGGTCGTGTTCGAGAACCGTTTCCCCTCCCTCGCCGGGGACTCCGGCCGCTGCGAGGTCGTCTGCTTCACCTCCGACCACGACGCGTCCTTCGCCTCCCTCACCGACGAGCAGGCGCGGCTGGTGCTGGAGGCGTGGACCGACCGCACCGCCGAGCTGTCACATCTGCCCTCCGTCAAGCAGGTCTTCTGTTTCGAGAACCGGGGCGCCGAGATCGGGGTGACGCTGGGTCACCCCCACGGCCAGATCTACGCCTACCCGTTCATCACCCCGCGCACCGCGCTGATGCTCCGCTCACTCGCCGACCACAAGGCCGGGGCCGGCGGTGAGAACCTGTTCGACGCCGTCCTGGAACGCGAACTCGCCGGTGACCGGGTCGTCCTGGAGAGTGAACACTGGGCGGCCTTCGTCCCGTTCGCCGCGCACTGGCCCTACGAGGTCCACCTCTACCCCAAGCGCCGGGTGCCCGACCTGCTCGCCCTGGACGAGGCCGCGCGCACAGAGTTTCCCCAGGTCTATCTGGAACTCTTGCGGCGCTTCGACCGGATCTTCGGGCGGCCGGAGGGTGCGGAGGGCGACGAGGCCGTGGCGCCGACGCCGTACATCGCGGCCTGGCACCAGGCGCCGTTCGGCGACCTCCCCGGCTTCGACGGGGTGACGCGGGACGAATTCGCGCTCCACCTGGAGCTTTTCACCATCCGCCGCACTTCCGGCAAGCTGAAGTTCCTCGCGGGTTCCGAGTCCGGCATGAGCGTCTTCATCAACGACGTGCCGCCGGAGCGCGCGGCCGAGCGACTGCGAGAGGTAGCGAGTTCATGAAGTACCTGGTGACGGGTGGCGCGGGTTATGTGGGCAGCGTCGTCGCCCAGCATCTGCTGGAGGCGGGGCACGAGGTCACCGTCCTCGACAATCTCTCCACCGGCTTCCGGGCGGGCGTGCCCGCCGGTGCCGCCTTCGTCGAGGGCGACATCCGCGATGCCGCGAAGTGGCTCGACCCGTCCTACGACGCGGTGCTGCACTTCGCCGCCTTCTCCCAGGTCGGCGAGTCGGTGGTGAAGCCGGAGAAGTACTGGGAGAACAACGTCGGCGGCACCATGGCCCTGCTCGCCGCGATGCGCGAGGCGGGCGTGAACCGGCTGGTCTTCTCCTCCACCGCCGCCACCTACGGCGAGCCCGAGGAGGTCCCGATCCCGGAGTCCGCCCCGACCCGCCCGACCAACCCCTACGGCGCGTCCAAGCTGGCCGTCGACCACATGATCACCAGCGAGGCGCACGCCCACGGCCTGGCCGCCGTCTCCCTGCGCTACTTCAACGTGGCCGGCGCCTACGGCCCGTACGGCGAGCGCCACGACCCCGAGTCCCACCTCATCCCGCTCGTCCTCCAGGTCGCCCAGGGCCGCCGCGAGGCCATCTCCGTCTACGGCGACGACTACCCGACCCCCGACGGCACCTGCGTACGCGACTACATCCACGTCGCCGACCTCGCCGACGCCCATCTGCTCGCCCTCGGCGCCGCGCGCTCCGGCGAGCACCTGATCTGCAACCTCGGCAACGGCAACGGCTTCTCCGTCCGCGAGGTCGTCGAGACCGCCCGTGAGGTCACCGGCCACCCCATCCCCGAGGTCACCGCCCCGCGCCGGGCCGGCGACCCGGCGGTCCTGGTGGCGTCGGCCGAGACCGCACGCGCCACACTGGGGTGGAACCCGTCCCGCGCGGACCTCGCCGGGATCATCGCGGACGCCTGGGAGTTCGCGCGCGACACGCAGAGGGAGCACTAGTGGGGGCACAGCAGGTCCGGGAACGCTTCACCGAGCTGTACGGGGCGGCACCGGAAGGGGTGTGGGCGGCGCCGGGCCGGGTCAACCTGATCGGCGAACACACCGACTACAACGACGGCTTCGTCATGCCGTTCGCACTGCCGCACCAGGTCACCGCCGCCGTCTCCCGCCGCACCGACGGCGTTCTGCGGCTGCACTCGGCCGACATCGAGGGCGAGGTCGTCGAACTGGCCCTGGACGGGCTCGCGCCGGGCACCGACGACGACTGGACCGCGTACCCGGCGGGCGTGGTGTGGGCGCTGCGCGAGGCCGGGCACCCGGTCACCGGCGCCGACGTCCACCTCGCCTCCACCGTGCCGACCGGCGCCGGGCTGTCGTCCTCGGCCGCGCTGGAGGTCGTCATCGCGCTCGCGCTGGACGACCTGTTCGGCCTGGACCTGCCGCGCTGGAAGCTGGCCCGGCTGTGCCAGCGCGCGGAGAACGTCTACGTCGGCGCGCCCACCGGCATCATGGACCAGACCGCGTCGGCGTGCTGCGAGGAGGGCCACGCGCTCTTCCTGGACACCCGCGACCTGTCCCAGCGGCAGATCCCGTTCGACCTGGCCGCCGAGGGCCTGCGTCTGCTGGTGGTCGACACCCGGGTCAAGCACGCCCACAGCGGCGGCGAGTACGGCAAGCGCCGGGCCGGCTGCGAGAAGGGCGCGGCCCTGCTGGGCGTCGACGCCCTGCGCGACGTGGCGTACGACGGGCTGGACGCGGCGCTGGAGCAGCTCGGCTCCGGAGAGGACGCGGCGGAGGTGCGCCGGCTGGTGCGGCACATCGTCACCGAGAACCGGCGCGTCGAGCGGGTGGTGGAGCTGCTGACCACGGGCGACGTCCGGGCCATCGGGCCGGTCCTCACCGAGGGCCACGCCTCGCTGCGCGACGACTTCCGCATCTCCTGCCCGGAGCTGGACCTCGCGGTCGACACCGCGCTGGCCGCCGGCGCGCTCGGCGCCCGGATGACCGGGGGCGGCTTCGGCGGCTCCGCGATCGCGCTGGCCGAGGCGTCCGCGGTGGACACCCTCACCAAGGCGGTGGAGGAGGCGTTCGCGGCGGCCGGCCACACCGCCCCGCGCGTCTTCGAGGCGGTGCCCTCGCCGGGCGCCCGCCGCCTGGGCTGAGCCCGGCGGCCTCAGCCGAGCCGCTTGGTCAGCGTGTACTCCGTGATCCCCGGCGGGTAGTCGGGGATCACGGACACCACGTCGTAGCCGCGGTCCTTGTAGAACGCCGGGGCCTGGAAGTCCCAGGTCTCCACACGGGAGCGCGCGCAGCCCCGGCCGGTGTGCGCGACGCGCTCGGCCTCGTCCAGCAGCCGGGAGCCGAGGCCCGCGCCCCGGTACCGGGCGTCCACCCACAGATACGTGACGTGCAGCCAGCCCGCCCAGGTGTGCCCGACCAGCCCCCCGGCGAGTCCGCCCGCCTCGTCCAGCACCCACACGTGCAGCGGGGTGTGCCGGTCGCCCGGCGAGCCGCGCAGCGCGGCCAGCACCGGGGAGGCCGCCGTGTTGGTGTCCCGCAGCCGGGCGCGCAGCAGATCCCGTCGGTCCTTGTCCACTTCCGTCTCGATCCGAAACATGCGGCACACCATAAACGCGACGGCCGGTCAGTTCCGTCAATCGGCTCCCCCCGGCCAGGAGCCGCCCCTACGCTGAGGGGCCCCAAGAGCGGTTCCCGTGGGGGCGGGTGGCCGATCAGGGGGTGGGACGGGCGGGTACGGGGACCGCGCCGGGGGTAGCAGTTTCCGCGACGGCGGCCGCCACGCCGTTGCCGGGCCGTGGGTGACCCCTGCTCCAAGTGGAGCCTGGGGAAGGGGGTTTCGTGGTTCGCATCCGAGTGCTGGTCGTGGACGACCATCGCATCTTCGCCGAGTCACTGGCGGCGGCGCTGGCCGCCGAGCCCGACGTGGACGTGTCCGCCGCGGGCAGCGGCCCGGCCGCGCTGCGCTGCCTGGAGCGCGCCGCCACCGAGGGCCGCCGCTACGACGTGCTGCTGGTCGACGCCGACCTCGGCCGGGCCCTGCCCGGCGGGCGGGCGGCCGTACCGGTGCAGGCGGGTGACGCGGACGGTCTGGTGGACGGGATCTCGCTGGTCGCCGGGGTGCACTCGGCGCAGGCCGGGGTGCGCACGGTGGTGCTCGCCGAGAAGGACGACCCGCACCGGGCCGCGCTCGCGCTCCAGGCGGGCGCCTCCGGCTGGGTCGCCAAGGACTGCTCGCTGTCCCGGCTGCTCACCGTGATCAGGGGCGTGCTGCGGGGCGAGACGCATCTGCCGGCCGCGCTGCTCACCGGCGTGCTCAAGGAGCTGACGGCGGCGCGCAAGCACCGCAGCGAGAGCGAGCGGCTGGTGGAGTCGCTGACCCCGCGCGAACGGGAAGTGCTGCGCTGCATGGTGGCCGGACTCGGCCGCAAGGCGGTCGCGGAGCGGCTGTTCCTCTCTCCGCACACCGTCCGCACCCATATGCAGAACGTGCTGGGCAAGCTGGGCGTGCACTCCACGCTGGCCGCCGTGGCGCTGGCCCGGCGGGCCGGGGTGGGGCCGGTGGACCTAACCGGGGACGTTGTCGAACGGGGCGGTCAACTGGCGTAGCAGCCCGGCGAGTTCGCCGCGCTGGGCACGGGACAGCTCGCCGAGGATGGCCCGCTCCTGGGCCAGCAGGCCCGCCAGTGCCTCGTCGGCGCGGTCCCGGCCGGTGTCGGTCAGCCGGACCAGCACCCCGCGCCGGTCGCTGGGGTCGGGCAGCCGCTCCACGAGGCCCTTCTTGGCCAGCCGGTCGATGCGGTTGGTCATCGTGCCCGAGGTGACCAGCGTCTGGGTGAGCAACTGGCCGGGGGAGAGCTGGTACGGGGTGCCGGCGCGGCGCAGCGCGGTCAGCACGTCGAACTCCCAGGGCTCCAGCTGGTGCTCGGAGAAGGCGAGCCGTCGGGCGCGGTCCAGGTGCCGGGCCAGCCTGCTCACCCGGCTCAGCACTTCCAGTGGTTCCACGTCGAGGTCAGGGCGCTCCCGGCGCCACGCTGCGACCAGCCGATCGACCTCGTCCTCCATGGAGATCAGTGTAGTGGTTGTGTCGACATGAAGTCTCTTGATGCCGAGTATCTTGACATCGAGATAGCTTCTTCGGGAAGGTGGCTCTCATGACGACGCCCTCCTGGGACCCCGCCCAGTACCTCCGTCACTCCGGCCACCGGCTGCGTCCGTTCGTGGATCTGCTGGCCCGCGTCCCCGGCCTGCCCTCCGGGCGCCCCCGGATCGCCGACCTCGGCTGCGGCCCCGGCAACGCCACCGCGCTGCTCGCCGAACGCTGGCCCGGCGCCCGGATCACCGGGTACGACAACTCGCCCGAGATGCTGGAGCGCGCCCGCGCCGAGCAGCCCGCGCTGGAGTTCGCCCCCGCCGACGCCCGCACCTGGACGCCCGAGGGCCCGCACGACCTGCTGTTCTCCAACGCCACCCTCCAGTGGGTACCGGGCCACCTGAACCGGTTCGCGGACTGGATCGGCGCGCTGAAGCCGGGCGGGGTCCTCGCCTTCCAGGTGCCGGACAACACCGGCGCCCCGCTGCACACCCTGATGCGCGAACTCGCCGCCACACCCCGCTGGGCACCCCGCCTGGCCGGCGTCCTGCGCGCCCCCGACTCCGTGCACGCCCCCGGCGTCTACCTGGACCACCTCGCCCGCCTGGGCTGCGCCACCGACGTCTGGCAGACCACGTACCAGCACGTCCTCCCCGGTGAGGATCCGGTCCTGGACTGGGTCAAGGGCACCGGCCTGCGCCCCGCCCTGACCGCGCTGGCCGACGACCCGGAAGCGAGGGACGCCTTCGTCGGCGAGTACCGCGAGCTGCTCCGCAAGGCGTACCCGGCGGCCCCCTACGGCACGCTCCTGCCCTTCCGCCGCCTGTTCGCGGTGGCGGTGAAGGGGGTCTGAGCCGTGCTGCGCGCGATCGACCACGTGCAGCTCGCGATGCCACCCGGTGCGGAGGACGCGCTGCGCGCCTTCTACGGCGGGGTGCTCGGCATGACGGAGGTACCCAAGCCCCCGGCCCTGGCGGCGCGCGGCGGCTGCTGGTTCCGGGCGGGCGGGGTCCAGATCCACCTGGGCGTCGAGAACGGCTTCCGCCCCGCGCGCAAGGCGCACCCGGGCCTGCTGGTCGCGGACCTCGACGCCTGCGCCGCCCGGCTGGCCGCCCACGGCGTGCCGGTGGAGTGGGACGCCGGGCTGCCCGGCCACCGCCGTTTCTACTCCGCGGACCCGGTCGGCAACCGACTGGAGTTCCTGCGGCCGACGGGCCCTAGCTCTTGCGGTGGCCTATCAGGCGGGGCTTCTGTTCCAGGCCGTCCAGGCCGTGCCAGGCGAGATTGACCAGGTGGGCGGCGACCTCGGCCTTCTTGGGGCGCCGGACGTCCAGCCACCACTGGCCGGTGAGGGCGACCATGCCGACCAGGGCCTGGGCGTAGAGCGGGGCGAGCTTGGAGTCGAAGCCGCGGCTCTTGAACTCGCGGCCCAGGATGTCCTCCACCTGGGTGGCGATGTCGGAGATCAGCGAGGCGAAGGAGCCCGTGGACTGCGGGATGGGGGAGTCGCGGACGAGGATGCGGAAACCGTCCGTGTACTCCTCGATGTAGTCCAGCAGCGCGAACGCGGCCTGCTCGCACAGCTCACGGGGATGGCCGGCGGTCAGCGAACCGGTGACCATGTCGAGCAGGCACCGCATCTCCCGGTCCACCACGACCGCGTACAGCCCCTCCTTGCCGCCGAAGTGCTCGTACACCACCGGCTTGGAGACCCCGGCCTTGGCCGCGATCTCCTCCACCGACGTGCCCTCGAAGCCCTTCGCCGCGAAGAGGGTCCGGCCGATCTCCAGCAACTGCTGGCGGCGCTCCGCACCGGTCATCCGGGTCCGGCGGGTCCGCCGCGTCTTGTCGTTGCTGGAGGTGCTGCTGGAGTCGGTGGCCACGCCGTCAATCATGCCGCTTTCGCGGCAGCCTTCCCGCGCCGGGAGGAACCCTCGTCGTCGGTGCGGCGCGAATCGATGCGCGAGCGGGACGGCCAGCGCACGTCATAGGCCCAGCCGAGCTTCTCGAACCAGCGGATGATCCGGGCCGAGGAGTCGATCTGCCCGCGCTCCACGCCGTGCCGCGCGGAGGTCGGGTCGGCGTGGTGCAGGTTGTGCCAGGACTCGCCGCAGGACAGCACGGCCAGCCACCACACGTTGCCCGAGCGGTCGCGGGACTTGAACGGGCGCTTGCCCACCGCGTGGCAGATCGAGTTGATCGACCACGTCACGTGGTGCAGCAGGGCCACCCGGACGAGCGAACCCCAGAAGAACCCGGTGAAGGCGCCCCACCAGGACATCGTGGCCAGCCCGCCGATCAGCGGGGGCAGCAGCAGCGAGACGGCCGTCCACAGCGCGAACTGCCGGGAGATCGCCCGCATGTCCGGGTCCTTGACCAGGTCCGGCGCGTACTTCTCCTGCGGGGTCTGCTCCTCGTCGAACATCCAGGCGATGTGGGCCCACCACAGGCCCTTCATCAGCGCGGGGAGCGTCTCCCCGAACCGCCACGGCGAGTGGGGGTCGCCCTCGGCGTCGGAGAACTTGTGGTGCCTGCGGTGGTCGGCCACCCAGCGCACGAGGGGCCCCTCCACCGCCATCGACCCCATGATCGCCAGCGCGATCCTGAGCGGCCGCTTCGCCTTGAAGGAGCCGTGGGTGAAGTAGCGGTGGAAGCCGATCGTGATGCCGTGGCACCCCAGGTAGTAGAAGAACACCAGCAGGCCCAGGTCGAGCCAGCTCACCCCCCAGCCCCACACCAGCGGCACGGCCGCCAGCAGGGCCAGGAACGGTACGACGATGAACACCAGGAGCGCGATCTGTTCGATCGAGCGCTTCTGTTCGCCGCCCAGCGTGGCGGTGGCGCCATCGGTGCGGGCTTCGTCGATCACATCGGAACTACTTGAGGTCATGCGCGTCCCCTGTGGGGTCGAGGGCGGGGGTCGAGGGAGTACCGGACAGGTAGGGAACGGACGGGACGTCCCTACGGTTCCGTAACCTACGACGTCGTAAGTATGTCAGCGGTTAGGTCGGCGGCAAGAGCCCGAGACCCTGCGCGTCCGCCGGGCCACCTATCCTTGGAGACGGTCGGACAGCGCGGTCCGCTCTGTTTACTTCCCGGACGTTCCGGCCGGTATGCGGCGTTTTGCCGTGTGATGGATGGGTGTCCGGGTTCCCTCCGGATGAGCTTCAACACCGCAAGGAGCCGCACCTGTGAGCAGTGTCGACGACCAGACCACCACGAACGGCCAGGCGCTGCGCGCCGACATCCGGCGTCTGGGCGATCTCCTGGGCGAGACCCTCGTCCGCCAGGAGGGCCCCGAGCTGCTGGAACTGGTCGAGAAGGTCCGCCGCCTGACCCGCGAGGACGGCGAGGCCGCGGCCGAGCTGCTGCGCGGCACCGAGCTGGAGACCGCCGCCAAGCTGGTGCGCGCCTTCTCCACCTACTTCCACCTCGCCAACGTCACCGAGCAGGTGCACCGCGGCCGCGAGCTGCGCGCCCGCCGGGCCACCGAGGGCGGTCTGCTCTCCCGCACCGCCGACCGGCTCAAGGACGCCGACCCCGAGCACCTGCGGGACACCGTCCGCAACCTCAACGTGCGCCCGGTCTTCACCGCCCACCCCACCGAGGCGGCCCGCCGCTCGGTCCTCAACAAGCTGCGCCGGATCGCGGAACTCCTGGACACCCCCGTCCTCGACTCCGACCGCCGCCGCCACGACGTACGGCTCGCCGAGAACATCGACCTCGTCTGGCAGACCGACGAACTGCGCGTGGTCCGCCCCGAGCCCACCGACGAGGCCCGCAACGCCATCTACTACCTGGACGAGCTGCACGCCGACGCCGTCGGGGACGTCCTGGAGGACCTCACCGCCGAGCTGGAGCGGGTCGGCGTCACCCTGCCGCCCGACACCCGCCCGCTGACCTTCGGCACCTGGATCGGCGGCGACCGCGACGGCAACCCCAACGTCACCCCGCAGGTCACCTGGGACGTGCTGATCCTCCAGCACGAGCACGGCATCAACGACGCGCTGGAGATGATCGACCAGCTCCGCGGCCTGCTCTCCAACTCCATCCGCTACGCGGGTGCCACCCGGGAACTCCTGGACTCCCTGGAAGCCGACATGGAGCGCCTGCCGGAGATCAGCCCCCGCTACAAGCGGCTCAACGCCGAGGAGCCCTACCGGCTCAAGGCCACCGCGATCCGGCAGAAGCTGGAGAACACCAAGCAGCGCCTGGCCCGCAACACCCCGCACGAGGAGGGCCGGGACTACCTCGGCACCGCCGAACTCCTCGCCGACCTGCGGATCATCCAGACCTCCCTGCGCGAGCACCGGGGCGCCCTCTTCGCCGACGGTCGCATCGACCGCGTCATCCGCACCCTGGCCGCCTTCGGCCTCCAGCTCGCCACCATGGACGTCCGCGAGCACGCCGACGCCCACCACCACGCCCTCGGCCAGCTCTTCGACCGGCTCGGCGAGGAGTCCTGGCGCTACGCCGACATGCCGCGCGAGTACCGGGCCAAGCTGCTCGCCAAGGAGCTGCGCTCGCGCCGCCCGCTCGCCCCGAGCCCGGCCCCGGTCGACGCGGCCGCCGCCAAGACCCTCGGCGTCTTCCAGACCGTCAAGCGGGCGCTGGAGGTCTTCGGGCCGGAGGTCGTCGAGTCGTACATCATCTCGATGTGCCAGGGCGCCGACGACGTGTTCGCCGCGACCGTGCTGGCCCGCGAGGCCGGACTGCTCGACCTGCACGCCGGCTGGGCGAAGATCGGCATCGTGCCGCTGCTGGAGACCACCGACGAGCTGAAGGCCGCCGACACCATCCTGGAGGACATGCTCTCCGACCCGTCCTACCGGCGCCTGGTCGCGCTGCGCGGGGACGTCCAGGAGGTCATGCTCGGCTACTCCGACTCCTCCAAGTTCGGCGGCATCACCACCAGCCAGTGGGAGATCCACCGCGCCCAGCGCCGGCTGCGCGACGTCGCCCACCGCTACGGCGTACGGCTGCGTCTCTTCCACGGCCGCGGCGGCACCGTCGGCCGCGGTGGCGGCCCCTCGCACGACGCGATCCTCGCGCAGCCGTGGGGCACCCTGGAGGGCGAGATCAAGGTGACCGAGCAGGGCGAGGTCATCTCCGACAAGTACCTGATCCCCTCCCTCGCGCGGGAGAACCTGGAGCTGACGGTCGCCGCCACCCTCCAGGCGTCCGCCCTGCACACCGCGCCCCGCCAGTCCGACGAGGCGCTCGCCCGCTGGGACGCGGCCATGGACGTCGTCTCCGACGCCGCCCACGCCGCCTACCGCCGGCTCGTCGAGGACCCGGACCTGCCGACCTACTTCCTCGCCTCCACGCCGGTCGACCAGCTCGCCGAGCTGCACCTGGGCTCGCGGCCCTCGCGCCGCCCCGGCTCCGGCGTCTCGCTGGACGGACTGCGTGCCATCCCGTGGGTGTTCGGCTGGACCCAGTCCCGGCAGATCGTCCCCGGCTGGTTCGGCGTCGGCTCCGGGCTGAAGGCCCTGCGCGAGGCCGGTCTGGACACCGTGCTCGGTGAGATGCACGAGCAGTGGCACTTCTTCCGGAACTTCATCTCCAACGTCGAGATGACCCTCGCCAAGACCGACCTGCGCATCGCCCAGCACTACGTGGACACGCTCGTCCCCGACGAGCTGAAGCACGTCTTCGACACCATCAGGGCCGAGCACGAGCTGACCGTCGCCGAGGTGCTGCGCATCACCGGCGAGGACGAACTCCTCGCCGCACAGCCCGAGTTGCGGCAGACCCTGAGCATCCGCGACGCCTACCTGGACCCGATCTCCTACCTCCAGGTGGCCCTGCTCAAGCGCCAGCGCGACGCGGCCGCCGCCGGTGAGGAGCCCGACCCGACCCTGGGCCGCGCCCTCCTGCTCACCGTCAACGGCGTCGCGGCGGGCCTGCGCAACACCGGCTGACCCGCGGCGCGTCACGCGGTGCCCCCGGAGCATGCCGGCTCCGGGGGCACCGGCGTATCAGGACGGCTTTCTCGGGACGGCTTTCTCAGGACAGCACGAAGGCCGCCGTCAGCAGGCCCGCGCCCGCCAGGCCCAGCACCCAGGCCGCCCAGGGCATCCGCATGCCGCCCGCGACCACCACCGAGGCCAGCAGCAGCGCACCGCCGAGCGGCAGCCAGGCCAGCAGGACACCGGAGACACCCGCGCGCACGGCGACGTCCGTACCGGGTTCGAGGACGACGTCGTAGCTGTGCCCCTCGCGCACCACCACCGAACGCTCGATGCGGACGGAGGGCCGCGCGGTGGCGCCGGGCGACAGCGGCTTGAACGTGCCCGCGCAGCGCTCCGGCAGACAGTCCGTCACCGTCAGCGTGCCGCGCTCACGCCCCTTGGGCAGCATCGCGTGCTGCGCGGTCCCCCAGGACCCCCAGGCCCCGGCGAACACGATCAGCGCGGCGAACACCCCCGCGACCACGACCCGGCCCACCCGGACGACGGACCCGGAACGGGCGGAACTGGCGGAGGCAGCAGGCATGGCCGGGATCATTGGCCATACCCCTACGGCGGGTCAACTCCAAGGTGCCGCCGACCTCCCGGACGCTACGAGTTGTACGCCGACTGAGCCCGCTCCAGCCCCTCCGTGACCAGGCACTCCACCGCGTCCGCCGCGCGGTCCACGAAGTAGTCCAGTTCCTTGCGCTCGGCGGAGGCGAAGTCCTTCAGGACGAAGTCCGCCACCTGCATCCGGCCCGGCGGACGGCCGATGCCGAAGCGGACGCGGTGGTAGTCGGGGCCCATCGCCTTCGTCATCGACTTCAGGCCGTTGTGCCCGTTGTCGCCGCCGCCCAGCTTCAGCCGCAGCGCGCCGTACTCGATGTCCAGCTCGTCGTGCACCGCCACCACCTGGGAGAGCGGCACCTTGTAGAAGTCCCGCAGCGCGTTCACCGGACCGCCCGACAGGTTCATGTACGACATCGGCTTGGCCAGGATCACCCGTCGGTTCGCCGGACCCACCGGACCGATCCGGCCCTCCAGCACCTGCGCCTGCGCCTTGCCGGCACGCTTGAACTTCCCGCCGATCCGCTCCGCGAGCAGATCCACCGCCATGAAACCGACGTTGTGCCGGTTCATCGCGTACTCCGGCCCCGGATTACCGAGCCCGACCACCAGCCAAGGGGCGTTCGCGGGGGTACTCAACGACCCATCTCTCCTCGATATGCGCCAGCCGCCGCCCCCGGAAGACGGGGACGACGGCTGACGGATGACTCAAGCCGGTACGGCTCAGGCCTCGGCGGACTCTTCGCCCTCGACGGCCTCTTCCTCGGCCGGCTCCTCGACCTGCGCGGCCAGGACCTGGAGGACGACGGCGTCGCCCTCGACGGCCAGGGAGACACCCTTGGGGAGCTCGATGTCCTTGGCGTGGACGGAGGCACCGGCCTCCAGGCCCTCGACGGAGACCGTCACGGACTCGGGGATGTGGGTGGCCTCGGCCTCGACCGGCAGCGCGTTCAGCACGTGCTCGAGCAGGTTGCCGCCCGGGGCCAGCTCGCCCTCGGCGACGACCGGGATCTCGACGGTGACCTTCTCGCCACGCTTGACCAGCAGCAGGTCGACGTGCTCCAGGAAGCCCTTCAGCGGGTCGCGCTGCACGGACTTCGGGATCGCCAGCTCGTTGGTCTTGCCGTCGATGTCCAGGGCGATCAGGACGTTCGGCGTACGCAGCGCCAGCAGCAGCTCGTGGCCCGGCAGGGTCAGGTGCAGCGGCTCGGAACCGTGACCGTAAAGGACACCGGGGACCTTGTTGTCACGGCGGATGCGACGGGCGGCACCCTTGCCGAACTCGGTGCGGGACTCGGCGGCGAGCTTGACCTCGGACATACGGATCACTCCTCGTACAGGTAGATGGGACGTGGTCACCCGGCCACGAACGGCCTGCTACGAAGAGCGCGTCGATAACGGACAACCGGCACCCGTGAAACACGAGCGCGGCCTCCCTCGCCGAGCAACTGTCGCAGTCTACTCGGCAAGGGGGCCGCGCCCAAAAGGATCTTCCGCCGCCCCTCAGAGGGCCTGCAGAAACCTCACTGCTCGTCGAAGAGGCTGGTCACCGAGCCGTCCTCGAACACCTCACGCACCGCGCTGGCGATCGTCCCGGCGATCGACAGCACCGTGATCTTGTCCAGATCCGCCGCCAGCTCACCCGGCGTCGGCAGCGTGTCGGTGAACACGAACTCGCTCACCCGCGAGTTCTTCAGCCGGTCCGCCGCCGGACCCGACAGCACACCGTGCGTCGCCGTCACGATGACGTCCTCGGCCCCGTGCGCGAACAGCGCGTCCGCGGCCGCGCAGATCGTGCCACCGGTGTCGATCATGTCGTCGACCAGGACACAGATACGGCCCTCGACGTCACCCACGACCTCGTGCACCGTGACCTGGTTCGCCACGTCCTTGTCCCGGCGCTTGTGCACGATCGCCAGCGGCGCGCCCAGCCGGTCGCACCAGCGGTCGGCCACCCGCACCCGGCCCGCGTCCGGGGAGACCACGGTCAGCTTCGACCGGTCCACCTTCGCGCCCACGTAGTCCGCCAGTAGCGGCAGCGCGAACAGGTGGTCCACCGGACCGTCGAAGAAGCCCTGGATCTGGTCCGTGTGCAGATCCACGGTCAGGATGCGGTCCGCACCCGCCGTCTTCATCAGGTCCGCGATCAGACGCGCCGAGATCGGCTCACGGCCACGGTGCTTCTTGTCCTGCCGGGCGTACCCGTAGAACGGCACGATCACCGTGATGGAGCGCGCCGACGCCCGCTTCAGCGCGTCGATCATGATCAACTGCTCCATGATCCACTTGTTGATCGGCGCCGTGTGGCTCTGGATCAGGAAACAGTCCGCTCCACGCGCCGACTCCTGATAACGCACATAGATCTCACCGTTGGCGAAGTCGAACGCCTTCGTCGGGACGACCCCCACGCCGAGCTTGTGAGCGACCTCCTCGGCAAGTTCGGGGTGGGCGCGGCCGGAGAAGAACATCATCTTCTTCTCGCCGGTCGTCTTGATCCCGGTCACAGCACTGTCTCCTCAGAGGTTCTCAGCCAGCCGCCGGCCAAGCGACCTCTCGACGGGGCACGAGAGGACCGAATCGGCTGGTAGGGGTGCGGTTGTGCACTTATCACGGTACGCCGTGTTTGACGCGGCCGTTTCCGGCGAGCCCTCCCTCAGCCCTCGTCCACGCCCGGCCGGGACGCCGCCTCCGCCGCCTTAGCGGCCGCGCTCCCCGGACGCTTACGAGCCACCCAGCCCTCGATATTCCGCTGCTGACCACGGGCCACGGCCAGCGCACCGGGCGGCACATCCTTCGTGATCACGGACCCCGCGCCGGTGTACGCGCCGTCCCCGACCGTGACAGGAGCCACAAACATGTTGTCCGAACCGGTCTTGCAATGCGACCCCACCGTCGTGTGGTGCTTGCTCTCACCGTCGTAGTTCACGAACACACTCGCCGCGCCGATGTTCGTGAAATCACCGATCGTCGCGTCCCCCACGTACGACAGGTGCGGAACCTTCGTCCCCTCACCGATCGACGCGTTCTTCGTCTCCACGTACGTACCGACCTTCGACCGCACACCCAGCCGCGTACCGGGCCGCAGATACGCGTACGGACCCACCGACGCGCCCTCGCCGACCACCGCGCCGTCCGCCACCGTGTTGTCCACGCGCGCGCCCGCGCCCACCACCGTGTCGTTCAGACGGCTGTTCGGGCCGACCTCCGCGCCCTCCTCGATCCGCGTCGCACCGGTGAGCTGCGTACCCGGGTGCACCACCGCGTCCCGGCCGAAGCCGACCGTCACGTCCACCCACGTCGTCGCCGGGTCCACCACGGTCACGCCGTCCAGCATCGCGGCCGTCAGCAGACGGTCGTTCAGCGTCCGGCGGGCCTCCGAGAGCTGCACCCGGTTGTTGATCCCGGCGATCTCCCGGTGGTCACCCGCCACCGACGCCCCCACCCGGTGCCCGGCCGCCCGCAGGATGCCCAGCACATCGGTCAGGTACTCCTCGCCCTGGCTGTTGTCGGTGCGCACCTGCTTCAGCGCCTCCGCCAGCAGCCGGCCGTCGAACGCGAACACACCGCTGTTGATCTCAGCGATCGCCCGCTGCTCGTCGGTCGCGTCCTTGTGCTCCACGATCGCGGTCACCGCGCCGCTCGCGCCGTCCCGCACGATCCGGCCGTAACCGGTCGCGTCCGGGACCTCGGCGGTCAGCACGGTCACGGCGTTGCCGTCCGCCTGGTGCGTGCCGGTGAGCGCCGCCAGGGTGTCCGCGGTCAGCAGGGGGGTGTCGCCGCAGACCACCACGACGGTGCCGTCCACCGGGCCGCCCAGCTCCTCCAGCGCCATGCGCACCGCGTGCCCGGTGCCGTTCTGCTGCTCCTGCACGGCCGTGCGGACCCCGGGGTCGATCTCGGCGAGGTGCGCGGCGACCTGCTCACGGGCGTGGCCGACGACGACCACCAGCTCGGCGGGGTCCAGCTCACGGGAGGCGGCCAGCACATGACCGACCAGGGAGCGGCCGCAGATCTGGTGCAGGACCTTCGGTGTGGCCGACTTCATACGGGTGCCCTCACCCGCTGCGAGAACGACGACGGCTGCCGGGCGAATGGCGCTCACGGAGTTGCCTTTCGGCTCTGGGAAGAGGTGGTGACTGGCGGCAGAATACCGGGGGGCTTTTTGGCGGACATGAGAGCGGGTCCCGCCGGGGGTTGTACCGGTCGGGACCCGAACCTTGAAGCTGACTGCTGTGAGCTCCCGGAGAAGGATTCGAACCCTCATTCAACGGACCAAAACCGTTTGTCCTGCCCTTAGACGATCCGGGATAAATGGCGAGCTATGTCCGATTTGATTGATCGGCTTCGCGCGCGGCCTCCACTATGCCGTACCAGGCGCCCTCGATGCGACGGTACAAGTCTGCGCTTTTCAGGACTTTGATCACGAGGCAACCCCGGTAGGCGTCGCCCGTGTTCCGCCGGACAGTCTTCGGGTTGTGCTTCTTGAGGGACGTCTTGTTGAAGGCGGCGCGGTCCGCGTCGACCACCTCGGCCCAGAACCGCTCGGCGCCGGGCACATCCGCGGTCTCGTGGATCATCACCGTGAAGCGCAGCCGCTCGCGCTCCACGCCCAGCAGGTCGAGCCAGGCGAGGAAGGTCGCGATCATGCCGGGGTCGCTGTTGACGAACGTGACGTTCTCGCGGCGGTCGTACGGCTTGTCCTTGGCCCCCTCCGCCCAGTAGAGGCCGACGCCGACCAGGAACAGCTCGCGCTCCGACAGTGCGCCGACCCACCGCCGCGCCTCGTCCTTGGTCCGTCGGCGCTCCTCGTCGCGGATGCGCAGCTTCTCCTCCCATCCCTTCCTGGAGATGGCCGCGGCCTCTTCGGGCGACCGCTTCCGTTCCGGCTTCGGCAGGTCCCTCACCCGCAGGGAGACCGAACTGCGCGAGCAGCCCAGTGCCGCCTCGATCTGGTCGTAGGTGCAGCCCTGGCGGCGGAGTTCCCGTGCCTGCTCCCGGAGGTCGTCCTTGGCGTTGGGGCGCTTGGTCCACTCCGGGGCCGGTTCGCCGTGGACGAGCCGGTTGAGGAGGTCGTTGTTGTGGATTTTCAGGTGGTCGCGGATCTGGCGGAGGCTCATGCCCTCACGGCGGAGGGCGACGGCCCGGGCGCGGAGGCTTTCGAAGTCGGCGTACTTGGAGGTTTTGCCTGGTGAATGTGCCATTTGCATATCGTCCGGGCGGAATGTGGGCCTCCGGGGACCCGTACGGCGGAGTTCAGCAGTTCGAGTGACGGAGGGGTCCGTGGTCCGGGTGGGTAGGGGAAAGTCACCGGAAATGCCGCCGGAGGCGCCCTTAGGCTGGAGGGCATGACCACGACGGGGGAAGACCACACCAGGGCGCCGACCGGCCCGTGGTGGTGGGAGAGACGGCGCGGTGCGGTGCTGGATGTCGGCCTGGGGCTGGCGTCGGCGGTGGAGTGCGGCGCGGAGGGTGTGCCGTTCGCGCGGGACGCGGGCGTGCCGCTGTGGCTCGGTGTCGTGTTCGGGCTGCTGGCGGGTTCGGTGCTGCTGGTGCGCCGGAAGTGGCCGGTCGCGGTGGTGTTGGTGGCGATCGCGGTGACGCCCGCCCAGATGGGCTTCCTGATGGGCATCGTCGGCCTGTACACGCTGGCGGCGTGCGAGCTGCCGCGCCGGGTGATCGTGGCGCTGGCGGGCATGTCGCTGGTGGGCACGATGATCGTGACGTTCGTGCGGGTGCGCCAGGACATGGCGCGCGGGGATCTGACGCTGGGCGACTGGTTCGTGCCGTTCGCCGCGGTGACCACCTCGCTGGGCCTGACGGCGCCTCCGCTGCTGCTGGGGCTGTACGTGGGGGCCCGGCGCCGGCTGATGGAGAGCCTGCGGGAGCGGGCGGACAGCCTGGAGCGGGAGCTGCAGTTGCTCGCGGAGCGGGCGGAGGAGCGCGCGGAGTGGGCGCGGAGCGAGGAGCGCACGCGGATCGCGCGGGAGATGCACGACGTGGTGGCGCACCGGGTGAGTCTGATGGTGGTGCACGCGGCGGCGTTGCAGGCGGTGGCCCGCAAGGACCCGGAGAAGGCGGTGCGCAACGCGGCGCTGGTGGGGGACATGGGCCGGCAGGCGCTGACCGAGTTGCGGGAGATGCTCGGGGTGCTGCGGTCGGGGGATTCCGGGGAGGCGGTGCGGCGGCGCGTGGAGCCGGAGCCGGTTCCGGTGCCGTTGGCCGCGGTGGGGGCTGCGGCGGCGGAGGCGGCGTCGAAGGCGGCGGCCGAGGTGGTCGTGGTGGACGGGCCGTGTCTGTCGGAGCTGGAGGAGCTGGTGGGGCAGTCGGCGGCGGCCGGGATGGTGGTGGCGCTGTCGGTGGAGGGTGAGCTGCGGTCGTATCCGGCGGAGGTGGAGCAGACCGCGTACCGGGTGGTGCAGGAGGCGTTGACGAACGTGCACAAGCACGCGGCGGGTGCGAAGACGTATGTGCGGCTGGCTCATCGGGGGGCGGAGCTCGCGATGCAGGTGGAGAACGATTCGCCGCCGGAGCCGGGCTCGGCGTCGGCGGGTCTGCCGTCGGGCGGGAACGGTCTGCTGGGGATGCGGGAGCGGGTCGTGGCGCTGGGCGGTGTGTTCGTGTCGGGGCCGACGGATGCCGGGGGTTTCCGGGTGTCGGCGGTGATTCCGGCCGCGTAGGGGCCGCGTTCGGCGGTGGCCGCTCATGTCGTGTTCGCCGTCCAATCCTCGGTACGTGCTGAATCCACCCATGGGATGAACGTGGCCGCCGTGCGGCATGCGGGGGGCTTCGGGGGCGCAGTGTGTCGGTGCGTGCCGAGGGGTTCGGGGCGAGTCGACGAAGGGGTCTGGTCAGCCATGCGTGCTGAGGCCATCGACCGGGTGACGCTGGTGTTCTCGCTGTTCGACGTGCAGGGCAACGGTCATCTGGGCTCGGAGGACTTCGAGCTGATGGCGTCGCGGGTGACGGCGGCGGCGGAGGGTTCGGGGGAGGGTGCGCGGGCGCGGATGGCGGCGGCGTTCCAGCGGTACTGGGAGACGCTGGAGGGGGAGCTGGACGCGAACGGGGACGGGCGGGTCACGCTGGAGGAGTACCGGGCGTGTGTGCTGGCGCCGGAGCGGTTCGCGGGGACGGTGCGGGAGTTCGCGGAGGCGCTGGCGGCGCTGGGTGATCCGGACGGGGACGGGGCGATCGAGCGGCCGCTGTTCACGGCGTTGATGCGGGCGATCGGTTTCGCGGGCCCGAACATCGACGCGCTGTTCGACGCGTTCGGCCCGGACGGGGAGGACCGGATCGCGGTGGCGACCTGGGTGGCGGGGATCGAGGACTTCTACGCGCCGGACAAGGCGGGGATTGCGGGGGACCACCTGGTGGGCGCGGTGGTCTGAGGCGGGGCGGGTCGGGGAGAGGGGCGGTCCGGGGGTGGGGCGGCGCGGGTGGTGATGGCGTACAAGTGCCATCTGCTGGACGGGGCGCTGGACGACTGGGTGCGGCGGGCGGC
>NZ_WWKH01000629.1:0-20606 GCF_009865595.1 Streptomyces sp. SID1328
GCCAGGGACAGGCCGCCTCCTACTTCAACCCCCTCGGCCCCCTCACCATGCCGCAGGTGGTCAAGGCCCAGCAGATCAACGACGCCTTCCAGGAAGTCCTCGACAACCCCGCCGCCGAAGAGGCCCTGTCCCACCCCGCCCTCAAGCCCCTCCTCGCCCAGGCCGCCAGCTGACGCTGCCCGCCCGTCCCCACACTCCGGAAAGGGGGCGACACCTCACGCCCCCTTTCCGGAAGGGGCGCCACCACCGCCCCTCCACGGCCCGTGTGACGACTTCACGCACGCTAGACAGTTCTGGAAGGCATCATGACCATCGAGAAGGGCAACGCCCTGCAGCTCGACGATATCCAGGCCGCCGCTCTGGAGCCACGGCCGACGCCCTATGCGGGCTCGTACCTCGCGCTGCGCATCGACGACCGGCGGCAGGGACGCGAGCTGCTGCGGCGGCTCACCCCCGTCCTCGACTCGGTCGCCTCGTTCGACCCCCAGCGCCAGGTCTCGCTCGCGGTGGCGCTCAGCTTCCAGGGCCTCAAGGCCCTGGGAGTGCCCGAGGAATCACTGGCCACCTTCCCGGCCGAGTTCCAGGAGGGGATGGCCGCGCGAGCGGACGAACTCGGGGATGCCGGGGACAGCGCACCGGAGAACTGGGAGGGTCCGCTCGGCTCTGAGGACGTGCACATCGTCCTGACCGCGCTCGCTCCGGACGTCGCCCGCCTGGAGACGATTGTCCTGCTGGCCCGCGACGCACTGCGCGATCTGCCTGGCGTCGTCCCCGTCTGGGAGCAGGACGTGCACGTCGGTCCGGACGAGAAGGAACCGTTCGGTTTCCGCGACGGTATCGGTCAGCCGGCCATCGAGGGCACGGGGATCCCGGGCACCAACCCCCGCGAAATCCCGCTCAAGGCCGGGGAGTTCGTCCTCGGATACGAGGACGAGACCGGCGGCGTCGCACCCGTTCCGCAGCCCGAGGTGCTCGGCCGCAACGGAACCTACGTGGTCTTCCGCAAGCTGCACACGCGTGTGGCGGAATTCCGCCAGTACATACGCGACCGGGCCAGGGACTCCGCGGACGAAGAGCTGATCGCGGCCAAGTTCGTCGGCCGCTGGCCCAGTGGCGCCCCGCTGGCGCTGACGCCGGACAAGGACGACCCGGAGCTCGGTGCCGATCCCGCACGCAACAACGACTTCCTGTACGGCGACGACCCGCAGGGTCTCAAGTGCCCCGTGGGGTCGCACGCCCGGCGGATGAACCCGCGCGACGCGGTCGTCACCGGTGAGGTGCGCCTGCACCGCATGATCAGGCGCGGCACGACCTACGGTCCGCCGCTGCCCAAGGGCGTGCTGGAGGACGACGGCGCCGACCGCGGCATCATGTTCGCCTTCGTCGGAGCACACCTGGCACGGCAGTTCGAGTTCGTCCAGCGGCAGTGGTTGAACGACGGCAAGTTCATCGGGGCCCCCGACGAGAAGGACCCGCTGATCGGCGGAAACGAGAACGGTGAGTTCACCATTCCGCGCGAGCCGATCCGCCGCCGCTTCAAGGGCCTCCCGCCGTTCGTCGTCAACCGGGGCGGCGAGTACTGCTTCATGCCCGGACTGTCGGCGCTGCGCTGGATCGCCGACCTCGACACCTGACCCCCACGAGCGATAGCGACAAGGAACCTCTCATGGCTGACCACTTCTCCGGTCCGCGTGTCATCGCGGACCCCGCATCCGACATCTGCGACGTGTACGCCTTCCCGAGCCCCGAGCGGCCGGGGAATCTGGTGCTCGTCCTCAACGTGCTCCCGGCCTCGGCCCCTACGGCCCTGTTCTCCGACGTGATCACGCACCGTTTCCGCGTCCGGCCGATCACATCCGCGAGCGAAGGTCCCGGTGCGACATTCCAGGTGGGAGAGGACGAGTACGTCTTCGACTTCACCTTCGACGTGCCCGAGCGACTCGCCGGAGCCGACACCCTGGTGCAGACGGGCTCGTGCAAGGCGCCCGGCGGCCGGACCGTCACCTTCCAGGTCGGCAACGAAGTGCCCACCGAGGCCGAGGGCCTGAAGATCTTCGCCGGGTCGCGGCTCGACCCGTTCTTCATCGACTTCGTGGGCGTGATCGCCACCGACATCACCGGGAAGCTGTCCCTCAGGCCGGACGCCGACAACGTCCTCGAGGGCCTGAACGTGCTGAGCATCGTCCTCGAGGTCGACGCCGCCGTGCTCGGTCCGGCCGCCGGCTCGCTGGTGGCGGTGGTCGGCGAGACCCTGACGGCCGCTGGTGGACGTCCGATCCAGCTGGAGCGGATGGGCCGGCCGGAGATCAAGAACGTGGTCCTGTCGAGCAAGAAGTACGACACGGTCAACCGCGATCTGGAGATCCGCGATCTCTACAACGAGGAAGACACCTTCAACATCCGGCCCGACTACGCCGGCGCCTACCGCGCGCGGTTCAACGCCAACCTGGCCTGGTTCGACGGCCTGGACGGCAAGACCGACTGGCCGCTGGACGAGCAGGGTGCTCACCCGCTGACCGAACTGCTCCTCGCGGACTTCCTCGTCCTCGACCTGTCCAAGCCGTTCTCCGAGGACAGCTGTTTCGAGATCGAGACCGCCCTGGCCGCCGGCCGTCCGCACACGACCTGCGGTGGCCGCGCGCTCAACGACGACATCGTGGACACTCTCTACACCCTGCTCGTGGGCGGTGTGGACGGCGAGCGTCTCAGCGACGGCGTCGACCGGGCAACCAAGCCGGCCACCCACACCTTCCCCTACCTCAACGCTCCGAACCCGGCCCCGCCGGACCTGGGCGCCCGCCTGGCCGCGTTCATGCCTCCCCAGGAGGCGGCATGACCGGAACGCCTGCCCAGGAATGCGAGCCGGTCACGACGAGCGGCACCATCGCCGTCATGAATCTGCAAGGGCAGATCGACGGGCTGGCGGTTCGGCTCGGCCGAACGGGCGCGGGGGACGCGCAGGGAGCTCACTCGGCGGTGGCGGCTCCTCTGGCGGTAGCCCAGGGGGCGGCCCTGATCGACCTCCTCAATCTCCGGGGCCATCTTCTGGGCCGTGTCGCCGACTACGAACTGGCGGCGGACCTGTCCGAGCGTCTGGTGCAGGCGGCACCGGACGACGCCACCGCCCTCCTCGCCCGAGCCAGGTCCCGGGCGACCCTGCACCGCTTCGCCGAGGCCGTCGCAGACCTCGGCGCGGCGGCCCGCAGCGGCGCGGACGAGGCCACCCTGGACGCGGAACAAGCCGTCGTTCTGCAGGCCCTCGGCTGCTACACGGATGCCATGGCCCTGATCCACAAAGCGGGGGAGAGGCAAAGCGAGTTCACCACGCTCGGCGCGCTCGCCGTCCTCCACGCGGAGCGCGGGGACGTCACCGATGCCGAACGGCTATTCGACGAGGCGCGGCGACGCTACCAGGTGACCTCGCCGTTCCCGCTGGCCCAGCTGGACTTCAGGCGAGGTGTGATGTGGCACCGCGAGGGTGACCTCGATGCGGCCCGCTCCTGGTACGAAGCCGCCCGGCAACGGGTACCCGGCTACGCGCCGGCACTGGGCCACCTGGCCGAGGTCGAGCTGCTGCGCGGATCCTTCCACGCTGCTGTCGCCCTCCTGCGTCCACTGACCCGGACCAGCGACGACCCCGAGTACGCAGCCCACTTCGCGACCGCGTTGCAGGCAGTCGGCCGGGTCCACGAGGCGAGACAGTGGCGCGAGCGGGCCGCGACGCGTTACGAGGAACTGGTGCTGCGGCACCCCGAGGCCTACGCCGACCATGCGGCCGACTTCTGGCTCACGGTAGGGGCCGATGCGGACCGCGGGCTCCAACTGGCGATGCAGAACCTCGCATTCCGTCAGACGGCCAGAGCACATTCCCTGTTCCGGCGCGCCGTCCTCGCTCAGAACCGGGTCGCACAGGCTGCCCCGTAGCCGCCGAGCGGCGGTGGCCACGGGGCACCGACGGGGCCGGCCGGACGTCCGAGGGTGCGTCCGGCCGGCCCCGCACCACCCACCGAGGGCCCACGCGGCTCGAGGCCTCAACTCTCGTCCCCAAGCAACATCCCGCATTCTTCTGTGGTTCCACGGGCCGTTGCAGCCCCTGGAGCCGCAACCACTACTCAAGAAGGCCCAGAACGATGGACACCATGCTGGCAGGTCGCGTCCACTTGGACACGAAGAAGTTCCTGGTGGAGGAAATTCCGGTCCCCGAGCCCGGACCGGGCGAAGTACTGATCGAGGTGAAGGCGGCCGGGGTGTGCCTCTCCGACCTCCACCTCATCGACGGCAGCATCTCGCCGGTGCACCTGAAGTCCAATGTGCTCACCCTCGGGCATGAACTCTCCGGTGTCATACATGCCCTGGGCCCCAGCCTCAAGCGGGATCTGGCCGTCGGCACGCGGGTCGCCCTGCAGGCGGGACAGCCCTGCCGCGAGTGCGCCACCTGTGTCAGGGGCGGTACGTGCACGTCGTTTCGCGGTCGCGGCGTCGACTACGACGGTGGCTGGTCCCAGTACACGATCGCCCGTGAGGACACCGTCGTCCCCATCCCCGACTCCCTTCCCTTCGACCAGGCGGCGATCATCCCTGATGCCGTCTCCACCTCCTACGCGGCTCTTGTCGAGACCGTGCAGGTGCGTTCCGCCCAGTCGGTGGGCATCTGGGGAGTCGGCGGAGTGGGTGCTCACGCCGTTCGGCTGGCCCGCATGATGGGCGCCGCGCCCATCATCGCCGTCGACCCGCTGCCTGGTGCACGCGAGCGAGCCCTCGCCTTCGGCGCCGACATCGCGCTCGACCCCACCGACCCCGGTTTCACCGAAGCCGTGCTGCGCGCCACCGACGGACTCGGGCTGGACTACGCCTTCGACTTCGCGGGCGTTCCCAGGGTCCGGGAACAGGCGTCGCCCCTTCTCGGGAACCGAGGTGCGCTGGTCCTGGTGGGTATCACCACGGAACCACTGACGATCTCCGAGAAGATGACCTTCAACCTGAAGAACAAGAAGGTGTACGGACACTACGGGTCCTCTTTCGACCACGTTTATGAGCTGATCCGGTTGGCCGGCAGCGGCCGTCTCGACCTGGCTCCGTCCATCACCGACCACATCCCCCTGGCCGACGCCGCCGACGCGATCCACCGCCTGGAGCGGAAGATCGGCGACCCGATCCGTCTCATCCTCGTGCCCTGACCACTCGCCCAAGCACGCGAGCGTGCCGGCCGTGCACTCTTCGGAGACGTGCGGCCGGCCGGTACCACGAGGATCAGGGCTGCGCGGAACGAGGCCGAATGCGGCGGATTCGCCCTGATCGACGGGCCACAGCGGCGCGGCCCATCGCGCGACCGACACCCGCAACCGCCGCCCAGGACAACTGACATGCGCAATCCACGCAACACCACCGCACCCACCGACAGCAGCAACACGGCCGGCTTGCCGACGGCCACGGTCCGCACCCGTGTGACGGTTCCACTCCTCCTCGGCGACGGCAGTACGGTGACCGCCGATCTCGTCACCTTCCACAGCCTTGCCGACGGCAAGGAGCATGTGGCTGTCGTCCTCGGCCCATCCGGCACTGACCGGACCCCGCTCGTCCGTCTGCACTCCGAGTGCCTGACCGGCGACGTCTTCGGCTCGGCCCGCTGCGATTGCGGCCCCCAGCTGCGCGAGGCGGTCGAGCGTATCGCCACCACCGGGGGCGTCCTGCTCTACCTGCGCCAGGAGGGCCGGGGCATCGGCCTGTACAACAAGCTCGACGCCTACGCCCTGCAGGACCAGGGCTTCGACACCTACGCGGCGAACGCCGCGCTCGGCCTGCCGGAGGACGCCCGCGACTACACGGCCGCCGCACAGATGCTCGCCGCCCTCGGCATTTCCGAGCTGGACCTGCTGTCCAACAACCCCGACAAGGCTGGACAGTTGCGCACGCTCGGCTTCGCCGTCCGGGACCGGGTGCCGACCGGCGTCTTCACCACCCCCCACAACACCCGCTACCTGCGTACCAAGGTGGTCCGCACTCAGCACACGCTGCCGCTGACGGAACTGACGGCCGGCTGACGCCTGTCCGCAGGAAAAGATCAAGATACTGGTCGAGTACATGCCTCTGTCACGCGCCAGCGAGGCCTACCAGCCCCTGCGTGACGGCGAGCTCCGAGGGCGCACAGTCATCGCCCCACCCGCCTGAGCACTGTCGTCACTCGTACGGTTCCCTGTGTGGTCCCGGGCGCGGACCGATCGGCGCTCCGAGCGGCATCAGAACCTCTGCTGGTCACCACTTCGCCTGTCGGTCGACCAGGGCGGTGGGAAACTATGTCCCGAGGCCCGCCCGTGCCGCGTGCCTGGGCGGGCGATGACTGGCACGATGCCTCGCCCCGGACCAGTCCGCCATAGCCCTCGTGGTAGTAGCCGTGACCGGCGAACGGCGAGTCCGGCTTACGACGCGACGGCCGCCCGGCCACGAATCCGGGGGATCGTTCGGGCACAAGCGCTACAGCCCCGAGCTGATTACCGACGACCTTCGCCAGCGGTCCGGGGGCAACGGTTCCGACCGGACCGTATCGACTGCGACGACCTGCTGATCGGCCTCTCCCGGCTCCGCCGCGGAGGGGCCGCCGACGTCCTGACCGGGTCGGCTTCAACCATCCCCCCTCGACGCCCACTCACGGACACCCGTTCATCACGGCACGACTGACCGCAACGCACTGCACTGATGCTGAGGGGCTGCCGACCGCTGTGTCCCAGACGCGACCCGTCGGCGGGCCGCCCGGCCTGCGCGGTCTGCAAGCTCGCCAGCCGGGCGCGAATGAAGGCTGCCGACGGAAATCTGCTCCGCGTGTCTACCTCCGGGCAGGGGGGCAGGGCCTTAATCCCGTGCTCCAGCCCGTCGGGCGAGTGTCGACTTCCCTCGGGCTTTGGATCTCCGCCGCTCCGTCGTCATAACGAATCGAGGTAACTCGATTCCTGCGACATCTCCTGCCTTCACTTTCCATACGACGTATGTTCTACTTGCCAGAGGTTCCATACACTGTATGGAAAATTGGGTGCCGCACCGGCAACTTGCGTGAGAGGTCACCACGTCAAGACGTGATCGGCGCTGATCGCGGATACGGAGATCACCTTCTTCGGTGATCGACTGCCGGTGATCCCTTTGGGTGCCCACTTCTGTCCAGTCTCTTCGATCTCGACGACAGCCGTCCGATGGCCGTTCTCGTATGACTTGAGGCGCTAGGAGCAATGTCAATGAAGTCATCGAAAACCTTGGCACGGGGGCTGCCTGTGCAGCTTGTCGTGTCCAGTGAGGCGTCGTTGTTCTTGACGATGATGCTGCGATACGAGCCCAGTGATCCGTATGTTGTCCGCGCCGAATTTACCGTTCTCGACAGCGACGAGGCGGTGGAATGGATCATCGGGCGGGATCTTCTGGCCGATGGCCTGAAGGGTCCGGCCGGTGAGGGCGATATACAGGTATGGCCGGTCGGCGATGGTGACCCTTGCGACATGTGCATCCTGCTCACCCCGCCTGCGGGGACGGCTTTGCTCCTGGCTCCGGCGCGGGAGGTCAGGGCATTCCTGCGGGAGGCGGAGGAGCTGGTTCCCAGAGGGACTGAAGCCGGGCACCTCGACCTGGATGCTTGGTTGGCGCAGCTCCTCCGTGACGGATGAAGGGTCCAGTTCAATGTTGCCGCTGATGACCATGGCTCTTCAAAGTCAGCCCTCGCCGATTTCGGACGCCGGCGCCATATCGCTCTGTGCACTGATATTCACCGTCTCGTCTTTCTGGTGGATCAACGCAAGGCAAGGGCGCCTGGAATCGTGGGAACCTCAATCCTTTGCGGCGATCGTTGATTGCTCCATGACTCGCCTGCGGCTTCCGCTCGTCCTGCACAACACCGGTGCCAAACCGATAGTCGTGCAGGATCTCAGGATGACCTTCCCTGATGAACCTGCCTCGCATCTGCCACTTCTATGGATGTCCTCGCCGTCTTGTCTCCGGCCTGGGCTGGACGAGGAACCGAAGTTGCCGGCTGGCTTCGCCGTGTCCGGCAGGGAAGCTCAGCAGCTGTTCATGGAGTTCGAGGCACCCTTTGCGGGCGTCGTTCTCGCTCCCCGTGACTACAAGGTCCAGATTCAAGTGCGAGTCGGCCACCGGAAGGGGTGGCGCCCGCTTCTGACGTTCACCTTGAGGGCCGCCAACATTGTTGACCGCAAGCGATATATCGTTTATAGCAACGCGCCTGTCGAGCTTACGAAGGAGGATAGGCAGAAGGCGGATGCGGCCCTCCAGGAGCTGTTGGACCAGCAAGAGAACCTGTCAGCTCCGGGCGGGAACAAATGGCGTGCTTCTTCGGATGATGATTGAGGTCCCGCAGCCGCGGTGAACGCGCTCGCTGTGGTGCCAGTCCCCGGCTTGATGCCCCCTTCGCGGGTGGCCCGGACCCGGCGGTCGAGGACGTTCTTCCGCAGCAGGCTGAAGAAGGACTCCATGGCCGCGTCGTCGCCCGACCCTCCCTGTCGATCCGGCCCTCCGGTGGCGGTCGAGCGCCCGGACGAACTTCCGGGAGCGGAGCTGCGATCCGCGATCGCTGTGCAGAATGCACCCTCGACGTCGGCTGCGGGCCGGAGGCTGGGAGGCCGATGTGGCTTGCGGGCGGGTTCCCCCCTGCCGGGCCGCGCTTTAGGCTGCGACCGCTCCGAAATCTGGCGATCTTTTGGAGGGTGCGCAGGATGAACCGAGCTCTCACAACCGCACTGGCGGCAGCAGCGTTGGTCGTGTCCGGGGGCAGTACCACCGCCTTTGCTCAGGAGGCCCCGTCGCGATCCACGCATGGTCCTTGCCGATACACCCAGACCCCGGACGAGCCGGCGGCGCGGCGGGTTCCCCTGCCGCCCGACCCGCGGCACACCCCCAGTCACGGCTCGGTCGGTATGGCTGTCCGGACCAGCCAGGGCCCGCTCCCGCTGCGTCTGGACCGGGCGAAGGCGCCGTGCACGGTCCAGAGCTTCGTGCACCTGGCGCGCCACCGGTTCTTCGACCGTACGGTGTGCCATCGGCTGACGGCGTATCCCACGCTGAAGGTCCTGCAGTGTGGCGACCCGACCGGCACTGGCGAGGGTGGGCCGGGGTACGAGTACAAGGACGAGCTGCCGGTGGACCTGCCGCCGGCACCGAGCGATCCGACCGGCACCCGTCGCCTTTACGGGCGCGGTCTGCTGGCGATGGCCAACGCCGGACCCAACACGAACGGTTCGCAGTTCTTCGTCGTCTACGGCGACTCCGCGCTGCGACCGGACTACACGGTGTTCGGCACGGTCGGTGCGGCGGGCCTGAAGACGCTCGACAAGATCGCTGCCGGCGGAATCGAGCCAACTGCACAGGACCCGGCGCCTGTCGACGGCACACCCGTGCTCAGGAGCGAACTGCTCAGCGTCCGGCCGTCCTGCCGGCCCTGATGACTGCGCTGCGGTCCCCATGAGCCCAGCTACGCGCCTGTTCTCACGGTGATCAGAAGTGGCCGATGCCGATGTCAGCCCGGCGACGTCGCCGATGCCGGCGTAGAAGGTGACGGACGACGGTTTCGACGTCACGCACGTCCGCAAACTGCCGACGTCGTCAGGGACTGCTCCCGGGAACCTGGTCGGAGCGGGACCCACTGTCCCCCGCCGTAGGGGCGTCCCTGATGCGACGAAGCCCGTCGGTAGAGGTGCCGCACCAGCCCCGCGGCGTCAGCCCAGTACCCGACCGAGGAAGTCGCGCAGATGCCCCGCGACGACATCGAGGTGGCTCTCCAGCAGGAAGTGGCCGCCGTCGATCAGGTGCACCTGCGCCTTTTTGGCGTCACGGGCGAAGGCTTCCGCGCCGGCCGGGCCGAAGATCTCGTCGTTGCGGCCCCACACGGCGAGCACCGGGACCTCGGTGGTGCGCAGGAATTCGTGCAGCAGCGGGTAGAGGGGCCGGTTGTTGCCGTAGTCGCGGAACAGGGCGAGCTGAACCTCGTCGTTGCCCTCGCGGGAGACCAGGGCGAAGTCGTGCTCCCAGGTGTCCGGGCTGACCACGCTCGGGTCGGGCACGCCGTGCAGGTACTGCCAGCGGATGGCGTCGAGGCTCAGCGCGGTGCGTACGGCGGGTTCGGTGTCCGAGCCGGGGTTCGCCCCGTAGGCCCAGACGTCGGTCCAGAACGACTCGACGAAACCGTCTTCGTAACCGTTGCCGTTCTGGGTGACGAGGGCGGAGATCCGCTCGGGGTTCTTGAGCGCGAGGCGCCAGCCGATGGGGGCACCGTAGTCCTGGACGTACAGGGCGTAGCGGTCCAGGCCGAGCTGGCCGAGCAGGTGGGAGGTGATCTCGGCGAGGGCGTCGAAGGTGTAGGTGAAGTCCGCTGCGTCCGGGGCGTCGGAGAGGCCGAAGCCGAGGTGGTCCGGCGCGATGACGTGATAGTCGTCGGCCAGCAGCGGGATGAGCTCGCGGAACATGAACGAGCTGGTGGGATAGCCGTGCAGCAGGACGATCGCGGGAGCGTCGGCGGGTCCGGCCTCGCGGTAGAAGATCTCGTGGCCGTCGACGGTGGCGGTCCGGTGGTGCACCGAGTTCATGTCTAACCCCTTCAAATGCTTTATCCGGTTACCTTCTGGCCAGGCAAGCACCTGTGGGCTAACCTGTCAAGCGCTTCGAGGTGGTTAGAAGGAGGGCGCGCGATGAACGCGTTGCTGGACCTGCTCAACAGCAGGCCGCTGGTCGACGGCCGGGAACGGGACGCCCTCGCCGACCCGGCCGAAGGCCGGCGCTGGGCGCGGGAACACGGTGGCCACGGCAGCCTCGCGGAACTGGCGCTGCTGCGGGAGGCGCGGGACGTCCTGCGGGACATCGTGGGCGGAGAGCGCTCGGCCGAGGCGCTGAAACCGCTGCTCGACGGGGTCCAGCAGGTTCCGGAGGCCACTTTGGAGGGCCTTCGGTGGACACTCAGGACCGCCCCGCACGCCCGGCTCGCCGTCGAGATCATTCTCGCTTGGGCCGACACCGAGGAACGCATGCCCGGCCGGCTGCGACCCTGCGCCAACAGCGAGTGCCGGCTGTTCCTGCTCGATCGCAGCCGCGCCAACCGGGCCCGCTGGTGTTCGATGGCGGTCTGCGGCAACCGCGAAAAGGCGCGACGCCACTACGAACGCACCCGCTGACGCGGCCGGTGTGCCGGGGGGCAAAACTCCCGTGCACCGGTTTGCCTGCCTCTGCGATCATCCCGGAATGGCGCACATTTTCGAGTCGCTGGTCATCCGGCACACCCACCGTCTCCCCCTCCCCGAAGGTTCGGCCGGAGAAGGCGCCGTCGCCGCGCGGCAGTTCGACGCGGTGCTGGCATCCGTGGGCTTCAAGCTCTCGGCGGAGCTGCTGGAGCGGCTGTCGGGGCTCTCCGAGGCCGCGGTCGTGCACACCGCCCGGCGGACGCTGCGCGTCGTGCGCGAGATGGCGGGCGACCATGTCCAGCACAACGCCTACTTCATCGACTTCCCCGCCAACGTGCCGGACACCGAGGACTTCTGGATGCGGTGCGTGGCCGGCGCCCTCGGTGACAAGACGTCACGCGGGCGGATGCCGGCGCAGGTGACGCAGGGAGCGGTGGACCTGCTCAGCCTCCCGGCGTACGGCCGGTACCAGCACACGTACGAGGAGATGCTCGCGGCGCAGGACGAGCTGATCGCCTCGGCGGGCGACCGGATCACCGTCCTGCACCTCGGCCGCGACCTGGACGACGAGCTCGGCGACCTGTACCTCGCCCTGGCCGGCAGCACGACCCCGCTGAACGACGACGACCTGCGCGACCTCGAGCTTCTCGCCCAGCGCTGCGTGCTCGGTCCCCAGCCGGAGGCGATCCCGGTCCGGGAGAACCGGGCGGTCGTCAACGAGGCCCGGCTCAACGTCGGGGCCGACCTCCTGCTCGACACCGTCACCGATGTGCTGCGGCTGGCCTGCGCGCTGTCCGGCGGCGACGTCACGCTCCAGGAACCGACCCGGTTCCGGACGCTGCCACGACCGCTGCGCCGAGGGCTGCTCGCGGGGCTCGACGCCGTGGTCGCGGCGAACCCCGCGAAGCTCGCCGATGTGCACGCGCACCGGGAGCCCTTCAAGCGGCTCGGCGAGCGCCTCCACCCGCACGAGTACCCGCGCTGGCCGCACGCCGCCGAGGTGTTCGCGGTCGCGCGGGGCGAGAAGGAGGCGCGGTCCTTCGACAGCCGGATCGAGGAGTTGCTCGACGCGTCCGACGTCCTCGGTGCGGTGGGGCTGCTCGAGTCCGCGCCGGGCAAGCTGTTCCGCGCCCTGGACCTCCTGCTGCGCACCGCCGCCGACCAGGAGGAGCGGGACGCGGTGATCGCCGCCGCGGTGCGGGTGGCTCCCGGCGTCTCCGGCCGGGTCGTGCTCTCCGTGCGCGAGCATCTCCACAACAGGGCGCGTGAGAGCGGCCGGCCCCGGATCTTCGTCAACCGTCGGGGCCGTGCCTGGGTGACGCCCGACTTCCGCCCGCCGGTACCGGCCGAGGACCGCGATCGTCTGATCGCCGCCCTCGATGCGGAGACGCGCCGCCGGCTCCCGGCGCCGGGCCGTCTGCTGCTCGACCCGGATGTCCTCGACGTGGCGCTCCCGCTCAGCGGCCGGGCCACGGCGGCCGGGCTCGGTGTGCTGCCGCGGGGCTCCGTCTCCGCGGTCGACGGCGAGCGGCTCCGCTTCTTCGTGTACTGGAAGGAGACCGGGCGACGGACCGACTACGACCTGTCGGCGCTGTTGCTGCGGGCCGACTACCGGACCGACTCCTGGCTCTCCTACACGTCCCTCAGAGGCGTCGGGGGCCGGCACTCGGGTGACATCACCGAAGCCCCCGACGGCGCCTCGGAGTTCATCGAACTCTCCCTGGACCGGGTGCGCGGCACGTTCATCGTCCCGCAGGTCAACATCTACGCGGGCGAGAGCTTCGAGGAGGTCGAGGAGTCGTACTTCGGGTTCATGCTGCGCGACCGTGAGCAGAAGGGCCGGCCCTTCGAGCCGCGCACGGTGCGGATGAAGTCCGAGCTGCGCGGGGCGGGCCGGGTGGCGCTGCCGCTGGTGTTCCAGCGCGGCGACGACGGCCGATGGCGCGCGAAGTGGCTGCACCTGTACCTGAGGGGCATCTCGGCGGCCAACCGGGTCGAGGAGAACCAGGCGTCCGTGTCCATGGTGGTACGGGCCCTCGTGGAGCGGGAGCAGTTGACGGTGAGGCACCTGACCGACCTGATGTCCGCCGGCACGGCGCCCGTGGAGCACTGGGACGGCGAGACGGTTCCGGACGAACCCGTGACCTACATCGGCCTCGGACGCCCCGAGGGACTCCACCCGGACTCGCGCGTCGTCACCCTCGAAAACCTGCGCGACTTGATCCCGGGCTGAGTGCTAGCGTTGCCGACGGCGAGGCCATGAAGGGGCTTCCTTCTCAACTTCCTGTCCTGAACGAGTTCCTTCGCTCTCCTCGCCGCCGACCTGGTCATCCGGGAGGCGCCCACGCGGCGCCTCCCGGTTTCCGTGTCCGGCAAGAACCGCGGAGGACTCGGGTCCGCAAGAGGGCTGGGCAGTGTCCTTGCATCGATGTACAAGACCCGCATGAAACCATTTCGCGGATTCCAAGCCGCCCTCGTGGTCGCGGTGTCGGGCGTCCTCGCCGCACTGTTGTCGGTCTCCGCCGCCGGACCGGCCAAGGCGGAGCAGACGTCGTTGCGGGCGGCCGACCCGAGCGTCATCCGGGTCGGCTCCACCTACATCTCGGCGCAGTCCACCGGCGGCGGGATCGCGGTGCGGCAGGCGTCCTCCACCGCCGGGCTCGCCTCCGCGCCCGCCCGGCAGGTGTGGTCGGACACGCAGGGGCGCGGTGAGGTGTGGGCGCCGGAACTGACCACGGACGGCGGGCGCTACTACATCTACTTCACCGCCGGACGGGGCGCCGCACACCGGATGTACGTCATCAGCTCCGCCGGCCCCGACAGCGGCTACGGGGGCGAGACCCGGCTCGCGCTCCCGGACGACAAGTGGGCCATCGACGGCACGATGTTCACCTTCAACGGGCAGCGCTGGTTCGTCTGGTCCGGGTGGGCCGGTGACACCAACGTCGAGCAGAACCTCTACATCGCGCGGATGAGCAGCCCCACCACGCCGACCGGGGCCCGGTACGTCATCTCCCAGCCGCGGGAGAGCTGGGAGCGGGTGGTCGGCAACCCGTACATCAACGAGGCGCCCGATGCGATCCGGGACCCCAATGGCCAACTCCACATCGTCTACTCGGCGAACGGCAGCTGGAGCGATCAGTACTGCCTGGCCGACCTGCGGCTGCGGGCAGGCGGCGATCCGACGTACGTGTGGGACTGGTACAAGTCCAATGGCTGCCTCTTCGGCTCCAACCGCTCGACCATGATGGCCGGCTGGGACCCCACGCTGTACGTCAATGGGCCCGGCCACCACACCTTCGTCCTGCTCAATGGGGACATCGCCACCAGCCCGCCGGCCGGGCCGCGCTTTCCGCTGATGTTCCACGCGGTGGCCAAGGGCACGCCGTACTCCTGGGACAACCGGTACTGGTACACCGGGTCGTTCGCCTGGTGGGGCGACACCACATACCGGCGTGCCAATGTGCCCGGCCCCACCTCGGACACCGGGTGGGGGCTGAAGTTCTTCGAGTAGCTAGTGAACTTGAACGGGTGTCGGGTCGGTTTGCCTGACGGGTGCTGACCGGCGCTGCCCGCCTGTGACGTCCCACGCAGACGGGTCGCACGTCCGGGACCTCAAGGGGGGATCACGTCGGCCCCTCACCCGTCGACCGCGGCGGCCGCTCGGGCTCCGAGCACCACCTGATCGTCGACCGTCACGGAACTCCACTCGTCGTCACCCCCCACCGACCGCCGGCACAAGGACGGGATCCTGGCCGGGCAGATCCGCGAGATCGACGGCGAGTCCAGCGGCGCCTACGGCTTCCAGCGACCGGGCGCCACAAGAAAGGGCGGCGGGTCAACCAGACGCGAGCCTCGCACCGGGCCGGCTCACAGGCGGCTGTACGCCCCGATGTCCTCGGTGAACTCCTCCAGCGCGCGGGCGGTGAGCGTCGGCCGGGTGTCGGCGATGGCCGTCATGAAGTCGTCGGTGCCGGGCGGCCGGCCGCCACGCTCGGTGATCTCGCGCTCGAACGCCGCCTGCGCCCCCTTGCGCGCGGCGAACTCGATGTCGGCCGGGGTGAACAGCTCGCTCGCCGCGACCAGGCGGCCAATGTCCACCGCGTCGCCGGCCGCCCTGAGGTAGCGGGCCCAGATCGCCGCACGGGCCGTCGGGTCCGGCGGGCCGATGGGGATGACGTAGTCGAACCGGCCGTGTCTGAGGAACGCCGCGTCGAGGGAGCGCACCGAGTTCGTGGCGCACACCAGCATCCGGGCGTCGTGCTCACGGAAACCGGGGATGATCTTGAGGAGCTCGTTGGTCACCCCGTGCCCGGGATCGACCGCCTTGCCGGACCGCGCACCGGCGATCTCCTCCACCTCGTCGATGAACAGCAGCACCGAGTCCAGCTCGGCCAGCTCCGTAAATGCCTCCCGCAGCGCCGCCGCCAGGCCCTCGCTGGTGTCAGCGGCGAGCCGGGACGGGAACAGTTCCACGAACGGCCAGCCGAGCCGGGAGGCCACGGCCTTGGCGAAGCTGGTCTTCCCGGTGCCGGGCGGCCCGAAGAGGATGACCGCCTTGGGCGGGGCCACACCGTAGCGGTCGGCCAGCGCCGGCTCGGTCAGCGGCAGCACGACACGGCGCTCGACGACCTGCTTCTCCCGCTCCATGCCGGCCATGGCGTCCCAGAGCCCGCCGGGCAGCATGCGCCCGCCGAGCGCCGCGAGCACGTCGGCGTTGTCGACGCCGGGCGGTTCGAGCTTCTCGTAGTAGGTCAGGCCCTCGCGGAGCCGGTAGCCGGAGTTCTGCAGGGCCTCGGTGCCGGCGGCGCCCGCGGGCAGCAGCGCGCTGACGTGCCTCACCCCCAGGGCACGCAGCCGGCGCTCCAGCTCGGCCAGGAGCGCGCTGCCGATCCCGCGCTCACGCCAGCGGGAGGCCAGCGCCACCAGGACGACCCACGCCCGTCTGCCGTCCGCCTGGGCCACGGCCATGCCCACCAGCTCGTCGCCGACCAGGGCGACCACCGCCGGCTGACCGGCCTTGGCCGCGGCCATCACCTCCGAGACCGGAAACACCGACTCCGCCTCGGCCTGGCGGCTCTGGTCCCAGATCTGGATGGCCTGGTCGAGATCGTCGTCGTGATAGTCGCGCAGATGCCAGGGGGGCATCGCCACCACCTCACCTGAACCGGGAGTCCCATTCTCCTCCGGAGCCCCGCAGGAGTGCTCGGCGGAGGCGCGGGCCGGTGCGGCGGTGGCCGGCGGGTATGTCACGGTCCAGGGCTACCGGAACGGCCCTCCCATCGTCAGGCGAACGGCTCCGACATCACCCCATCAAGTTCAGTAGCTAGCCGAACCGCCGTACGCCTGGGAGCTGTCGGTCTGAACAGGGTTGCTGTCGCGCGCAGTTGCCGATTTCTGGTCCGGCCTCGGGTCCGTTTATGATCTTGGTTGTGACTGTGCAGAGCCCCGGCAAGACGCCGTCCCGTAAGCAGCGCCTCCAGGAGAAGCAGCGTCGGCAGCTCGCCGTCGTCGACACCGTCGACAAGGCCGAGGTGAAGGTGCGCAAGGCGGAGGCCGAGCTGGCCGTGGCCGTCGTGGAGGCGGTGGAGGTCTTCGGTGACGAGGACGCCGCCTCGCAGGGGCTCGACATGCCCGTGGAGACCATTCGCCGGTTCATCGACCTCGCGGTGACCGCGAAGACGGCGGCCGACGAGGACGGCGCGTAACTCCCCTGTAGGCAACACGAGATGGACGCCGCGTGACGGGCGGCGTCCATCTCGTCGTATGTTCCGGCCGGAACTGCTCAGTGGCCCGTGCGCCTGCGGTCCTGCTCGAGGTCGCTGCCGGCCACGGACCGGTCGTCCTCGGAAATGTTCTGGTCGTCCAGCAGCCGGCCCGCCTCGGAGCCGACCCGCCCGCTCGTGTGGTGGCCGCGCTCGGAGTCCGAGAGGGCGCTGGCCGCGGCCGAGCGCTCTGCCGGTGTGGCGTTCGGGTCGCTCATGATGCGTGCGGCTTCGGACGCGTCCATCTTGCCCGTCATGATCGCTGACCTTCCCTGTCGGGGAGCGTCCAGCCCGCACCCCTCGGTTGGGCAGCCCCGCGGGCACGCTGCGGCACTCGCGCGGCTACAGCCGTATTCATGCTACCGACAATCATCGGATATGCCGACAAATATGGACAGACTGCAATCTCCCAGGTCAGCGGGCTGACAGGCGGCGCGCCAAGTGGTCGGCGGTGGGCGTGCCGCCCGCTCGGGCCACGTCCTCCGGCCGGCCCTCGGCGACGACGCGGCCCCCGTCGTCCCCCGCGCCCGGACCGAGGTCCACGACCCAGTCCGCGGCGGCGACCGTGCGCAGGTCGTGCTCCACCACGACGACCGTGTTCCCGGCGTCCACCAGGCGCTGCAACTGCCCGATCAGCAGGTCCACGTCCGCCGGGTGCAGTCCCGTGGTCGGCTCGTCCAGCAGATAGAGACTGTGGCCACGCGGCGCCCGGTGCAGCTCGCTCACCAGCTTGATGCGCTGGGCCTCGCCGCCGGAGAGGGTCGTGGCGCTCTGGCCCAGCGTCAGATAGCCCAGCCCGATGTCGGAGAGCAGCTTCAGGATGCGGGCGGCGGGCTGCACGTCGGCGAGGAAATCGTGCGCCTCCTCCACGCTCATCGCCAGCACGTCGGCGATGGTCTTGTCGCGGTAACGCACCATCAGCGTGCCGGGGTTGTAGCGCGCGCCGTGGCAGACCGGGCAGGGGGAGGTCTCCGTGGGCAGGAAGAGGAGTTCGACGCTGACGACTCCGTCGCCCAGGCAGTGCGGGCAGCGGCCCTGAGCCACGTTGAACGAGAACCGGCTTGCGGTGTAGCCGAGTTCACGCGCGGTCGGCTGGGCGGCGAACAGCTTGCGGACGCTGTCGAAGAGGCCGGTGTAGGTGGCGAGGTTCGAGCGCGGGGTACGTCCGATGGGCTTCTGGTCCACGACCACCAGTCGGTTGATGTGCTCAAGTCCCGTACTGGAGCGCACCGTCACCCGGTCCTCCGCCAGGTCCCAGGCCGGCACCCCGGCCTCCTCCTCGTCGGCGGTCTGCACCGAGGCGGGGTTGCGGGCGATGTCCTCGGCGGTCTCGTCGGCGTGCAGATGATCGCGGACCGTCTCCGCGAGCGCGCGCCGGACCAGGGTCGACTTGCCGGACCCGGAGACGCCGGTGACCGCCGTGAGTGTGCCGAGGGGGAAACTCGCGTCCAGGTCACGGAGGTTGTGGCCCGTGACCCCGTCCAGGCGCAGCCATCCCGCCGGCTGGCGCGGCTCCTTTGGCCCCGGCACGGTGGGCGCGTCCAGCGGAAGGTACCTGGCCGTCACCGACTCCGGTGCCTCGCTCAGCCCTTCGGTGGGCCCGTTGTACAGGACCTGGCCGCCGTGGCGGCCGGCGCCCGGACCCATGTCGACGATCCAGTCGGCCGAGGCGAGCACCTGCGCGTTGTGCTCCACCACGAACACGCTGTTCCCGGCGCCCCTGAGCCGTCGCAGCGCGGTGAGCAGCAGTTCCGTGTCGGCGGCGTGCAGCCCGGCCGAGGGCTCGTCCAGCACGTACAGCACGCCGAACAGGCCGCTGCGCAGCTGGGTGGCCATGTGCAGCCGTTGCAGCTCGCCGCTGGAGAGGGTGGAGGTCGCGCGCCCGGTGGCGAGGTAACCGAGACCCAGGTCGGTCAGCGTGCCGAGCTGGTCCTGGAGGCCGCCGATCAGGGCGTGCGCGGCCTGCCTGCGCTCGGCCGGCAGGGTCAGGGTGTCGGGGTGGTCGCGGGCCGACTCCAGGAAGGCCGCGAGCTGGCTGAGCGGCATCGAGGTGGCCACCGAGATGTCCTGCCCGGCGATGGTCACCGCCAGCGCCTCCGGGTTCAGCCGCTTGCCGTGGCAGGTCGGGCAGATCTCCTCGGACATGAACGAGGCGGCCTTCGCCCGCAGGTGCGCCGCCTTGGAGGTGGCGAACGTGTGCAACACCCACTTGCGGGGGCTCATGTATGTGCCCTGGTACGAGCGCTGCACCCGGTGCGCGTCGCGGACCGGGTGCACGGTGACCGTCGGCTGCTCGTCCGTGGTCAGCAGCCACTCGCGCCGGGCGGCGGGCAGCTCGCGGAAGGGTACGTCGATGTCGATGCCCAGCTCGGCGAGGATGTCCCGGTAGTTCTTGCCCTGCCAGGCACCCGGCCAGGCCGCGATCGCGCCCTCCCGGATGCTCAGGGAGTCGTCGCCCACGAGCTTGCTCTCGTCGACGCTGTGCAGCCGCCCGAGGCCGGAGCAGGTGGGGCAGGCGCCCACGGCGGTGTTGGGCGAGAAGCTGTCCGAGTCCAGCGGCGCCGCGTCGCGGGGGAACGTGCCCGCGAGGTCCTCCGGGGTCCGTCCGGCCGGGTAGGTGCCGGCGCGGGAGTACAGCATGCGCAGCACGTTGGAGACCCGGCTGACGGGTGCCCACCGTCGAACGGGTGCTGCCCCCGCTGTGCTGCTGGCGCAGCGCCACGGCGGGCGGCAGACCGGTGATCGAGCCGACCCTGGGGGCGGCGCCCTGGTCGATCAGCCGTCTGGCGTATGGCGCTACGGATTCCAGGTAGCGCTGCTGGGCCTCCGCGTAGATGGTGGCGAATGCGAGCGACGATTTGCCGGACCCCGACACTCCGGTGAAGGCCACGACCTGGTCACGGGGTACGTCCACATCGACATGCCGCAGATTGTGTTCGTCGGCACCACGAACCCTGATCAGGCCGTCCTGACCGGGGTCCGGGGGAGTGGCGGGCGTCGGCGCGGGCGTCTGTCGTGGGGGTGGAGCCATGGGCAAAACCTAGCCTGACCGGCCGGTCCGTGCCGCGAGCGCCTGGTGACCGGGTGAGGCCGTGATGCCGTCGCGGGGCTGGTTGCGCGACTGAGTTCAGTGGCCATACGGTTCGAACGCCGTTGATGTGCAAGGGAATTGACGCTGGAAATGAACGGCGGCAATGCGATGACGAATGCCTTTTTACCCTTTCCTGGTTGCCATGGAGTGCGGAAACAAATGAAGAGCGAAAGAACCACGGAGAACGCCGCCCGAAAGCCTGCCGTACGGCATCGGCTGCTGGGTCTGGCCGCCGCGGGCGCGCTGACGGCGGGAGCCCTGACCGGCTTGGTGCCCGCCACCGCCCAGGCCGCCACCCCCGCCCCTTCGGGGCCCGGGACGCGCCAGCACGCCTTCGCGGCCGCGGCCGCCAAGTACCACGTGCCCGCCCAGGTGTTGCTCGCCGTCTCCTACCAGGAGTCGGCGTGGGACGATCACGCCGGCCAGGTGAGCACCAGCGGCGGCTACGGCCCGATGCACCTCACCGACGTCACCCCCGCGATGCTGGCCTCCGGCCCGGCCGGAGCGGTCGGCCGGGCCGACCTCGCCGACCTGGCGAAGGACCCCGCCCTGCACACCCTGCGCGCGGCCGCCAAGCTCACCGGGCTG
>NZ_WWKH01000630.1:0-20496 GCF_009865595.1 Streptomyces sp. SID1328
AGCGGATCACCCCCACGTGCGTGGGGAGGACACTTCCTGACCTGCAGCGTTGCAACCACTTTACTTTTGCTTTATCAATGTCCGTGGGATCATCTGTACCTTATCGCCAGCCGCTGCGAGCGGCGGAAGATCCCGCAGTCGGAGCAGGGCTGATCGGGAGCCTGGGTGGCTTCGTCTCTGCCGAGGGACGGGAAGCTCCTGTACCTGAGTTCTGGTTCTTGGACCGTTCAGGTTGCACGGCGCAGAGGGACGACAACGTCCTCGCCGGTGTTCTTCTCACTGAGCCGGTAGTAGCTGATGTGTGTCAGCCGCTCGGATTCCGCGGTCCAGGTCGATCGCGGCGGCGGCCAGACCGTCTTTCGTGAGCAACCGGGTCTCCTCCCCGCGTCCGGCCGCCGTCGACGGCCAGGCCGTGGCGCCGAAGGTCGTTCACCGCAGCACGGTGGGAGGCGGTGCGGGCTTCCTTCCGCTTCGCTGGGGTCGGCTTGGTCGTGTGCCGGTAGGTCAGGTGCGGCGAGGACAGCCGCTGGATCTGGTCGGCTGTGGCGACCTTGAGCACCCCGAGGACGCGCAGCACATCCGCGCGCAGGTCGTTGCTCGATGCCGCCTCGTTCTCTTTGCGCTTGCCCGCCATCAGGCTCGCCCTCCCGTCGTCCGCGACCGGCCAGCGGCCGGGGGCCCGGTCCCGATGATCTCCCCCACCACCGACAACCAACTCAGGTCATAGGGGAAAGAAGAGGGTTGTGACGATCCGGAGCGAACCCGAGAACCCGTGGTGACAAGAGGAAATACCCGGTGCCAGGTGCTGAACGGCGAGGCTCCGCGCCGCCAGCCCGAGGACTTCTGGCCGCAGAACGTCTCGTCGCTCTCGATCCGGGCCTTGTTCCGGGCGAACTCCCGCTCGGTTGCTGACATCTGCCGGGGCGCGCAGCCGGGGTGTCCCCAGCCGTCGGTCACCTTCGTGAAGGGCCGGTTTCTGATCTTCGGCCGCTGCACTCCCCCGCCGGGCACCGAGGACGCCGCGGGCCCCGCCGCTCGTCCAGGTCGGGCAGACGGAGGCCGGGCAGGGCGGCGAGGAGGTCGACCTCTGCGGCAGCGCATACCGGGCACCCAGCACATCGTCTGACGCCGCATCGGCGGCTACGACACCTTCACCGGCGGGTGACGCGGCCACCGCCCCGGTCAAGCGTCCTACGGGCGCGCTCCGCGTGCCCGAGACAGTAAGCCTCTGGCGTGTGCACAGTCCGCCGCATGATCCACGAACAGCTCCACGGGGCCCCCTGTCCCCTGTGCCACCGTCCCCTCGAACTGCGGACGGGCCATGAGGTCCGATCACAGCCGTCACCCGGTCCCACGCGCACGATCAGAAAGCTTCACTGCATGAGCTGCGCTGAAGACCCGAACCCGCTCCAGTGTCAGAAGTGGTATGACGCGATGAACGCCCTCATCAGCATCTGACCACGCCGTGCGCAGGCGGGCTTAACGCCCAGCCTCGCAAACGACCGCTGTCCCCCGGTTGTCGCCGGGGGACAGCGGTCACGATGGAAGGCTCTTCACGCCATAGAAATCGGCGGTACAGCCCCGACCCCGGCCTCGCCGTTAACGGACCGCTCGGGCGAGGTCGTTAGTCGACGGCAGCAGCCCTTGGTGGCGGATGCTCAATGGTCCAACGACGCTCGATGTTCCGATTCCAAGGGAACACGGGGTACTCCAGGGCGTACTGCGGGGCCGGATGGCTTTCGCCCGCCCAAGGCCGCGGCTGGCGTGGGCCGGCGGGCTTCCAATGCTTCCAGGGATCGTGCTGAGGGTGGTGCACGACGAACTGCTCGGCTACATCCCAGGCAATCCCAACGAAGGCCATGCCTACCGCGCCCTCGATGTGGAGCAGGTGGTCGACGCACTTGCGGAAATCAGCTCTCTGCTGAGCGGGGCTCGGCAAGAACGGGAGTCGGTGCGGGTCCAGGGGGAGCATGACGTCGCTGTGGGCGACGGCCAGGATCTGATCATCCTCGTCGGGGCCAGTCGATCCAGGCGGCTGCGGCGGAGTCTCACTTCGCCACGATCACGGTGGCGATGACGCCGGCGATCGCAGCCACTGCCGCGACGGCGGTCCAGATGACCGAGGTCCGGTGCCCACCAGGGCTGCGGAGTCACGGGCGCGCGTTCGTTGACGTTGGCGCTCGCGGTGCCACCGCGGTCGGCCTTCGCGTGCGGTGCGGGCCGAGTCGATCTGGTTGAGGTCGGGTTTCTGCTGGCCGGCGGGCATGGCTGCCCTCACTTCCGCGACGAATTGGGTCAGACGGGTTCTGATGTGATCGAGGACGCCCTCGACGCTCGGTTTGGCGATCGCCCAGTACAGAGACGTGATTTCGGTGAACTCGTGCCCGTTCTCCTGCTGCTGCCGCGTCATTCCCAGGGCGTACTCGGCTGATCCGGGTGGGCTGAGATGGATCATCCTGTCGCTGATGGCGATCAGAGCCTCGATTTCCCGGACGCCTTGCCGGATCGGTGCGCTCTCCCCGATGCCGCGCTCACGAGCGCTCCGGGGCAGTTGGGCCACGCTGATCCGCCGGGTGTTGCCCTGGATGATCTGGCCCGGCAGGTTGAGAGTGATCTCCACTTCCAGCGCTGCCGGCACCTTCCGGTACGAAGGCAGCTCATCGGCCGCCGGGTACCCCTCCAGTTCCTTCAGCGCCCAGGCGCGCAGTTCCTCATGGTGGGCGTAGCCAGCCATGAGGAACTGCCGGAGGGCAGAGGCGAGAGAGGCAGTGTCGTCCAGGACTGCGCGCTCAAGCTGCTCCAGGCCCCGAACGTCGGAGGTCGCCACGGCCTCCAGTCTGCCCTGCCCCACTGACAACCCCGGTCACCTTCGTCATGCCGGCCCCTGGGAATGGCCGACGCGGCCGACACCATGGACAGCGTGGCCATGCTGATCGCCGCGTACTGTGAACAGGTCGGTGTGGACCCGGAGACCTGGAACGGCTACCTCCAGATCAGCACCTGACGGGCCTGCTCGGGCAGGCGGCGCCCGCAGGCACCAGCGAGCTTGGGACGGTACGGATGCTGTATGGCCGCGGACACCGCCAGGCGGAGGCTGCGCAGCAGCCCGAGGACCATCCGGAGGTGATGTTCACGACGGCGTGCCTGCACGGGCTGCGGGCCAAACTGCGCGACGACCTCGGGTCGCTGGACGGGTTCCCGCCGGAGGTGGCCGCGATGGCGCGCCGGGTCTCTGAGTGCCTTGCGGTGCCGGAGCCGGCCACCGTGTGAGCCGCAGCACGTGGAGGGCGGGACGCCGACGCCGACGTCCCGCCCTGCCGTCACCTCCCGGCGCGCTCGTAGCTGACGATGGCCTGGCCCAGGCGACGCTTGAGCTGCGAGAGCAGGTCACTGTTCGACGTGTCCACGAACGAGCCCTTCGTGAGCGGGTCCGGGGAGTAGGAGGACACGTACTCCCCTTCGCGCTGAGGACTGATGTCGTTGTCCAGCCAGAAACGGCCCGCGGTGCCGTCTTCCAGCAACAGGACCGGCGACTCCATCCAGTCGTCTTCCAGCTGGCCGTCTTCACCGCGCCGGCGGCCGGAGAGGCGGGAGAGCTTCCAGCAGCGCTGCCGTGCGACCTGACGGAAGCGCTGGCCGTTCGCGGTGTACTCGCCGCGGAACAGCGCGGGCTTCACCTGGACGAAGACCTCGGAGCCGTACGGCCTCAAGCGCTCTACCGCTTCCGCCAGGAGCCGCTGCATCTCCGCTGCCTCGCTCTGCTCCCGCTCGGCTCGCCACTGGTCAGCGTTCGCCCAGGAGTCGGCGCGGGCACGTGCTGCTCGGATCTCGTCATCAAGGCCACCCATGGACGGCAGGGTATCCACGGGAACTGCCCAACAACACAGGGCGAGTTAGCGCAAGGACGGCGGTCGGTCCCGTGACGGACAGGACGACGGCGTGGAGGCCGCGGAGTACCGGGTGCGGGTCCGGGCTCCCGAGCACGTGCGGCCGGTCCACTGCGTCGACTACGACCAGGTCCCCACCGAGCCTCTTCCGCAGGCGCCGCCGACGTCGGCGGTCCGCGAGGTCCTCGGCGAGCGCCGGCCTTCGGACTGGGTCCTGGCGAAGGTGCACGAGGGGCGGGGCCCGGCCCGCGGTGTGCTGCACGCGTAAAACTGTGAAGAGGCACCCGAGGGTGTGCCGCTGCTCGATGTGCAGCGGGGCCCTGGACGCCGCGGAGAACCCTGGGACGCAGATGTGCATGCTGTGCGGGTGCGCGCAGGAACTGACGCCGCTGCTGCGCGGCTTCGACCACATCACCGACTCCTGACCTGTCGGGGTCAGGAGCCGGTCTCAATGGTGACGGGGACTTCCAGCGGCACAGTCCACTCGCTGCCCTTGGACCTGGCGGTGATGCTCAGGCGCACCGGCTCGTTCACGTAGTCGCGGCGCCAGTCGTCCGTGGTGGTCGTCGACCACGGCGGCGGGGTGGTGGGGGTCAGGCCGTATCGCGTCCACTCACCGACCGCCAGCTGCTGCGGGGCCACCGTCCGCCCGGTGTCGTCGCGGCCGTCCGCGCTGAACTTCCACGGTCCCCAGATGTGGGCACGGACCTCTTCGGGAGCCGGGGCGCCAGCGAGTTGGAGTCCGGTGCCGCGGTGCGGGTTGTCGTTGCGCAGGGACGCGGTGATCTCGATGGTGCCGTGGGACAGCAAACCAGGCGGGCCTTCGAGGTGAACCCGCAGCATGGCGGTGGAACGGGCTTCGTTGGCCACGATGGCGCAACGGAAGACAGGGGTGAGGTCGGTGTGCAGGCGCTGCTGCTCGATCCGGGACAGAGTCTGCGCGGCCCCGTTGGAATTGCGTGCCGCTTTCCAGGAGCCGATGGCAGCAATGGCAGCGATGATCGCAACGCCCAGCGCCAGAGACGCGATCGTGTCGGTGGTGGTCATGGGGCTGGACGCTATCGCCGCGCCCGCCCCCTCGTGGGCGGGATGGTCGAGGTAGGGGCGCGGCCGGCTATTCGGTGGTGTGCTCGGGGTCCGGCAGTTTGGGTGAAAAGTGCCGCTCCAAGATCTCCGCCCACCGGCGCGGGACGACGAAGCCAGTGGTGTCGGCTTGCGCCTGGACCAGGTCGGTGAGCGCGTCGATGAACCGAGGCGCGCCGGGTACCGGGACCGGCGGCCGGGGTCAGGGCGTATCACCGGAGTAGTAGAAGCGGCACACCACACCCGGGACACCCGATGGGCGCGGCTCGCCGGGGCGCGGGTCGTACAGCGCCCGGCCGCCAGGCCACCGCCCCAGCTCGGTCATCAGGGCGGCGCCGTCGTCTATCTCTTCCGGCCGCCAGCCCGTGATGTCGAGCAGCAGCCCGTCCAGCGGCCCGCCGACCAGCGCGACGTTCGCCTGCTGCGCTCCGTACTGGGTGGGTTCCGGAACGGACTGCTGGTGGTAGCGGAGCGCCTCGCGGGTCGCCTGCTGCAACTGCTCACGGCTCTGGTCGATGAGAACGCGGGGGTCGAGCGTTTCCTGCGCGGCCGCTTGGACCGCGGTGCTGGCATCGCGTGCGGTGCGGCGGACGGTCATGGTGACGAGGTGTCCGGCCGCCTGGTCTGCGGGGGGAACCCGCAGCGTGCGTGCGGCGTAAGCGACGTTGTTGAGCTCCTCGAAGTCCAGGGCTGGAGCACCGTCGTATCGGGCCAGCTGGTGAGCCTGGCTGGTCAGGAGCCACGGGTCCCGGGCGATGTCCGGCAGCAGTGACTGGATCGCCTTGAAGAGGTACCGGTGCTCGGGTTGTGTGAAGTCCTGTTCGGCGAGTGATCGGGTAGGACCGGGCTGGTGCAGCTGGCTTGGATTCTGCATGAGGGAGATCAGCACGCGGCGTTCGGTGGGGCGGGAGGTGTAGCTCGGCTGCCCCTCGCTCTGCTCGGGTGTGGGCTTAGGAGCCTGGTGGGGGGTGTGGTAGCCGGCGAGGGTGCGGGGTGCGGCGTCGAGACGTTCGACGAGTTGGTCCAGCGCGTAGTCGTTGGTGCTGAGCTCGAGACCGACCTGGCCTAGGGAAGCGTCGGAAAGCCCGTAGTCGCGGACGCGGCCTGCAAGGTCCTCGACGGCCGCGGGAATGCTTGGCTCGAGGATGAAGGTGACCGCGTACCGTGCGGCGTTGCCGGGGTTCGGGCTGAAATCCGGGGCGCTCGCCCGTGCCAGGTAGGCGCCAATCTGCTGGTTGACGTTGGCGTCCAGCCGGGCCTTGGCCGCCTGATCGCCCGTGGAGCGGTGGTAGTCGTTGTAGTCCAGACGTGTGGTGATGTGCTGGATCATCGCCGCGGCCCGTTGCTGAGGGGTGAGGTGGGGGTCGCTGGCTGCCGGAAGGGCGATGGCGGGGTCGGGGCCGGTGACCAGGGCATCCCAGATCTCCGCGGTCGCGGGGTCGCCGAAGTCCTGGGGCTGGAGCCAGTAGGGCGATGCGTCGGGGCTGGACGGGGTGTACCTGAAGTCTGCTGCCCGGGTGGGGTCGTTGAGGATGGCCTCGATGACCGCCAGTTCCCGATGGCGTGCGTCGTTGTCGTAGCCCCGGGCGCGGACCAGTTCGAACGGCACACTCTCTGTGGTGGAGGGATGCTGGGCTGCCCGGGCCGTGACGTAGGCGTCGTGCCGTGCGTGCTGCGGATTTGCCGGCCGGGTGGGGTGCGCCATCTGCAGGATGGCGTTGTGCACTCCGGCCTGGTACTCCGAGCTGTTCAGCGCCGCCTGTGCACTGAGGTCTCCGGCCGCGGCCCGCTGTTGGTAGAGGCTTCCCATCCTGGCAACGACGGCATCTGCGGTTACTTGTGCCGGGTCCGCGTTGGGGTAGGCCCGTAGTCGCTGGTCGATGTCGTCGAGACCGCCGGTCAGCAGAGCCTGGTAGGCGTCGCCCAGCCAGGCCGCCTGGAAGTGGTCGGCTCGGAGCCAGTACTGGGGATCCGGACGGTTCCAGTCGACGAGTTGGATCACAGTGGAGCGGTCGCGCAACGCCGCAGCCCTCACCGGCACCGCGGACCGCTTCGACCCCGTGCTCTGGCTGGCGCCAGTGCAAGGTCGGGCCGGTCTCCCCTGCCGACGTGCCGATGACAACCCCCTGGATCTGGCGCACAAGTAGGGACCATCCCCGCGGGCGGAGCGACGATCAGGATCCAGGTCCAGCGGTCCGCCGCCTGGGGAGTGCGGAGCTTCGGAGTGGCACAGCCCAGGGTCTGCTTCGCGAAGCGGAAGGTGTGCTCCAGGTCGAAGCGACGCAGAAATGCCTGCCAGAAACGGTCCACGTCGTCCGGGGTGGCACCGGTCTTGGAGGACCATAACCACACCGGCGGGGCATCCCGGTCCTTCAATAGGTGCTCGACCTTCAGCCGAATCACGTGCCCTCGAACAAGGGCAGTTCGCCGTCGTGGTCGAGCCAGGAGGAGCGGTGGGTGAGCCTGGGGTGCGCCCGGTCCCACGCCTGGTTTCGGCCTTGCCGTAGTTGCTGGTGTCGGTGACCGTGGTGATTGCGGGCTCGGGCCAGGTGTCCGGCTTGGTGAAGCGGAATTCAGGGCCGTGCTTGGGAGGCCGACCGTTGACGCCGTGCATCCTCGGCGACTTCGGCAGGCGCATGACGCGGTCGGAGCGGACCCGGCCGACCATCTCGACGGGCAGGTCGCGCAGGACCCAGGCCAGGCGGGTGACGTCGTAGCCGGCGTCGCTGACGATCATGATCGCCCGGTCCCCGGCTTGCCACTGACCTGCGGCGATGAACCGTTCAACGACTCCTCGGAGCTGGGCGGCGGTGACCGCGGTCGCGTCGTCCGCCGGGCCGAGCCGAACCGTGTCCAGGATCGCGATCCAGGAGGTAGCGCCCGGCTCCAGCGCGGCCACGAAGGAGTAGGGCCAGCCCAGAATGAACTGCGATGCTGTCTTCGCACGGCCGTAGAGATGGCAGAACAGCCGCTCCGCCGAGCATGGCGCATCCGAGCGGTTCACCGCCGACGCGGGGCTGTTCTGCCAGGCAGGGACGCAATTGTTCATGCGATGCGATCTTTCCCTCGACACGGGGGGGGTCCGCCCTCCGTGCTTGGCGACGTCCTCGAGCGCAAGTCCTCCCCGCCGACGCGGGGATGTTCCGCTGTCGCCGATGTTCTCGGCGGTTTCCTAGAGTCCTCCCCGCAGGCGCTGCCGGTGCACGTGCCGCAGGAGCATGCCGCCGCAGGCTTCGGCGAGCACCTCCCGCAGGCACACACAGGTGGCTGCCGTACCACCCCTGGAAACCAGACGGCGGGCGGAACCTGACCAGTTTCTTTCTGCACTTCGCGCTGTACCACTTCCGGGACGTCTACCGACGGTGGCCCCGAACCATCTCCTCGGTCGGCCCAGTACACCTCGAAGATCACGTTCGACGCACGCGGACCGCGGCGATCACACATCGTCAGCACTCAACGACATCACGTCGAAAAGGTCAGTACCCGTTGATAGAGACCACGTAGTGCTTCGGACAGGTCGCCGTAGGCTTCCCAACAATCGATGCTGCCGTCGTCGTAGAGACTGCCCATGTACCAGTCGTCGTCGTAGAAGGGCTACACGAGGCGCAAGCCGTGGTTCCCGCGATACGATCTCTGGGCGCAGGACCTCGCGGGCTCCAGGGTCAGCCACCCATTTCACCGCCCGATCGGGGCCAGGGCGACAGCCTCTTGATCCCTGGATACGTCGCGGATCCGCTGAAGGGTCCATTGCGGCAGCAGTTGAGCGTCTGTCACTCCCAGACGGTTTCGACAGCCATCGCGCGCCACCGCTTAGGAACGAGGTAGGCCGATCACGGGCGCGAGTTGCGGGTTCGCCGGCTTCGCGTGGTGCGGCAGTACTGACCGCTTCGTGCCCCGAGCCTGGAGCTCCGCACGGGTGGCTGATCCGGCTGCTCGGAATGTCGGCACATACAGGACGTGCCGGCCGCTGGCCAAGCTCCGCCAGGAGGCGGGGGACAATCGATCGCTGTACTACCAACACCGAGGCTACGGAGCATGACGTCACCCACCGCAACACTGACCCGTTCCGCTCCGGTGCCGGTCACCATCGGCCTGCTTCCACCCACTGAGTCCACTGGCACCTTCCCCCTGCCCCTGTCTCCGCCCTCGGGCGCCGAGGGCACGTGAGGTCATCGCTGGCCTGGACCTCGACGTCGCCGAGTCCGCCGGGTGTAGCTGCTCAGCCGACCCTTCGTGCTGCGATAAGGCTGTTGTGTGCCGGGAAGACTAGAGATCGCCCTGACGGTAGGAGCGTGCTGCGGCCATGACTTCCTTAAACTGGTCATTTGCGATGGCCTGCAGTGGTGAGGCGTCCTCGAGTTGAGGGTTCATGCCGATCATCCACGCGCGGGCGACATGTCGGTTCTCGCACTCTTCGATGTACCGGAAGACTTGGTAGGCCGTACGCAGTCGGAACTCGGAGTCGAAGCGCGGGGTGTTTTGACCTCGGCACCACCTGCCGACCTGCTTGGGGTCTTCGACGCCGGCCACGTGGGCGACGGTGCGCTGGCTGAATTGCTCCTGCAGGAAGCGAGCGATCTCGGTGAGTTCCTGTTCGGCCGTGTCGCGGTGCGCGCGGGCATCGGCTTCGGCAGTGAGCTCTCGCTGAGTGGACATGGTCTCCTCGTTTCCCCACCGCTCTCGCTCGCGGGCGGTTGAGCGGGGGACGTTCGCCATCTGGGGCGTGAAGCTGTGTGTGGTGTGACCGCGGGCTGTTCAGCGGGCGCAGGCAGTGCCGCGTTTACTTGTGTCCGGGTCGCTGCCGTGGGCAGCACACCATCTGGGCCGTGAGGAGGCGTGAGGGTGCGGGGACGTGCTCTGTGCGCCGTGCTCGTGCAACAGGCCGGGCCTGGCTAAGTGGCTTATCGACCTCATCAACATGCCTCCCTTTCTTCGGTGTTGGCAGCAGCCTACCCGTTTAGCATGCCCTTACTCCACGGTTTTCCCCTTTTAAAACACCCCTAAATCCCCTTCTCTACAGCCCTCTCGAGTCCCTGACCAGCGGCAATGGTGATAGTGCGTCAGTTGCGTAAGCGTGACGTTGCAGACTAAGCGTGACCGGATCGGGCGATGGTACGTACGGCCAGTCGATGCAGTTGTCTCATCGCACGGTCAAGCCGTACTCGCGGGCCACCTCTTGCAGCTCTACTGCCTCGACCCGGATGTCGCGGCGTTCGACCTCCGTCAGTGGCGTGTCATGCAGGATGGACCAGCACTGCCGGCCTCCGTACCCCGACTGGTAGGCGATGCCCTGGAACAGCTGGTGACCTGCATCGTTACGCTGGGCGACAGCCCAGGCCGCGATCTGGCGGGCGATGCGTCTGTCTTTGCCGTGAATGTGTTCATCGGTGAGAGAGCCCGCTACCTCCCACTTGCTGAGTTCGGTCTCCAGTTCCGCTGCCAGCACCTTCCTGGTCTCATCCGAGTCGACGTCGAGGAAGCGGGCGTCGCGGGGGGGCATGAGGCGGACGAGAATGCGGGCATCGCGCCAGCTCGACGGCACCTGTCCGATCCCCATGAGGTCCGAATTGTGCTCGGCGTCACTCATGAGAGAGCGGATGAAGGGGTCAACCCGGAAGTGAGCCAACGCCTCAGCGAAGCATCCGGCAAGGTCGGTGGCGCAGTAGAGCATGCCGTAGGAGAAGAGGCTGAAGCGGCCGGCTGAGGATCCGCTGAAGGTTTCGGGCTCCACCTGGTTGTATCGCATGGGGTCGTGAGCCCAGCCGAGCCGCCATACGCCGGCCTCGGGCGCCGTGATGCAGGTAACGGCAGGCGTCGTCATCTCAGCTGCCTTCCTTCCCCAGCGGTCGAGCCAAGAGGCGGCCAGCCGTCCGTGCGGTGTAGTGGTGGTTCGAGGCCGCAGGAGGGCGGGGCCTGCGGGGGTAAGGCAACGATCATGGCTCCTCGCTGGTGATCGGGTACGGGCTGAGTCATACGGGCTTATGCCTATGGCATCAGGCGGAACATTTTCCTGGCATGCCGAGCGACGCGTCGACGTATCACCGCACCACGGGGGGCGCATTCATGGTGCGAGGAGGCACACTGCGGGCGCGCAGGCGGCTCAGATGCGGTCATGGTGCAACCGAAAGACTGATGTGCCTGCTTCGCCCGTAGCCAGGAGCAGGGATGCGTCCGTGCTCTGACGGTCTCCGACGCTCTTGAGCGAGGTGATCGTCTCTCCCGTGACGATTTGCAGCAGCCGCCTGTCGGCTGCCGGGTCCCACACATGGATGCTGGTTCGGCCCGCGGCCGCGAAAAGTTGGCGGCCGGTTGGAAGGGCCAGTGCTGTCACAGCGGTCAGTTCCCCGTCGCCTGGACTGAGTTGCCCAACCTGGTGTGCTGTTTGCGCGTCCCAGAGTCTGAGTGTGCCGTTCTGGCCGGCACTGGCGATCAGCATTCGCCTGTCAGCTCCTATACCGGTGCCGAAAGCGATGTCGTTGACGAAGAACTGGCCACATTTGATGGTGGGGCCGAGCTGCTGCAACTGCCGGACGTCCCATACCCGCACAGCGCCGTCACTTCCGCCCGAGGCCAGGTAGAGGCCGTGCCTGTTGCGGTGGGTAGCAAGGCACCGGACGCTGAAACGGTGATCGCGGAACTTGGCAAGCAACGTAGTAGTGCGCAGGTCCCACACGCACACCAAACCATCGGCGCTGCCGCTTGCCAGGAGATCGGTATCCGTGTCGGCTAGCGGCACCATGGTCATGGCCGGCAGGTGATGCCCATGCAGCTCTGCGACCACGCCTGCCTGCGCGTCGCCGGGGTCGGTTAGGACGATGCGGGAGTCATCCAGAGCTGCTGCCAGATGAGGGCGTCCCTGCAGCCGCGGCCATGCCAGTGCAGTAGCCACGTGCCCTTTTAGCACGGTCCGTGGCTCGCTGGCTCGGTAGACGTCGCTGAGGCTGACCCGGGCGGCTCGTGCGGTAGCCAGGACAGGGGGCTGGCCCGAGGAGAGGGCGCTGGCCGTTACGCGGTCCCAGCGCGCTGGGGCGGTCTGGAACGTCGCTTTACTTAGCGGCCAGCTGCGGACCGTGCCGTCGGCTCCAGCGGTGACGAGTCGCGGCTGCCTGCGTCCCGCGATGCAGCTCAGCGCCGTAACGGGCGATGCACGTCCGGGCAGCGGCATGCCGATGGCGTCGAGGTGGGGCAGGGACCACAGGCACACGCCGCCGTCGGCCTTGGTGGACAGCAGGGCGGCCTCCCCGTCCAGCTCCGTGACCAGGAGAGACGTGATGGCTGATGGGCGCTGCTGAAGCGCTGTCTGCCTGGCTCGCCCCCCTTGCGTCGCGTCCCACAGGGACAGATGCCCCTGCTCGTCTGCCACGGCGTAGTGGCCGGCAGTGGGGAGTGCCACGATGGACCGAACGCGGCCCGCGTGCCTGGACAGGGACCGTGTCCAGCGGCCATCGAAGCAGTACACCCGGTCGTGCTGGGCGAACAGGAGCCAATCGCTGCGGTTGTCAGGTGCTGGCAGCGCTCTTAGGAGGCAGGCGTCCTCTTCCAGGGTCGGTAGATCGACGTCAACCGTATGGAAGACGACGGGGTGCAGGGGGGCCAAATAGCCGTCACTGAAGGCTGCCAGAAGGACCGCAGTGTGGTCGGTGGGCCGGTAGAGGGCTAGAGAGCTGACCCAGGTGCCTGGTCGCCGTGGGACGGCGCGCAGGATCATCTGGCCCTGGATCGCGTCGACGATGGCAACCGAGCCGTCGTTGCTTCCTGTCGCCACCATGCGGTCACCGGGCAGGGCGAGGACTTGGGTGATTTTCCCGTCGTGGACGTGCAGCGGTGCGTACGCCGTGTTGCCGTCGTGGTGTAGGGCGTGCAGGAGCCCTCGTTCGTCCCCCACGATGAGCAGGGGCTGTTTGCCGGATTCACCTCGAACCGCGGCGAGGGCACTCACCGGGGAGCCATTGACCAGCCATACGTTGTCTGGTGTGGTGCCATCGCTCCATACCGGTGTCACGGGTGACTGATTGAAGGCGTCCGGGCCCGTCGAGGCCTCTTGCGAAGGTGTCGCCTTGTGGTGGGCTAGGCGCAGACTGCTCGCGCGGGAGCGGGGATCGACGTTGCGGGCATACGGCTCGAGCAGAGCCCAGGCCTGTAGCCAGCGGCTGCCTGGTCCTTGATCGCCGGTTGCGGCCAGCAGCCGCCGCACAGTGAGGCTCGACTCCCAGGGCAGGAGAGCCGGCGGCACGTGCTCGTCGTCCAGGACCTGGCCGTAGGCAGCGTGCTCGGCCAGGTGCCGACGCAGGTAGGGATGCGGTGGGGTGCTGGGATCGTCGGGTACGAGCTCAGCCAGTGCCGTGGCAATCTGGCGGTGGATCTCCGCGCGACGGTCATGCTGCAGCGGCTCGTTCACGTCTCGCTCCCGCCGTCCGGCTGATCGCCGGGGGCCAGGTCGTCATCGGCGTTCATCAGCACATCGGTCAAGGCTTCGTGAGCCGGCCGGTACACGACTCGATCGTCCTCGTGGTCGTGAGCCAAATAGCCGCTCAGCCGCCCGGCCAGGAGCCTCTTGATCAGTACGTCCCACTCCTCCCGCCCCAACTTGCGGCGCAGAAAGACGCCGGCCATCTGCGGCCAGATGTCCGACCACGGAACGCCTGCTCCCTGAGCGAACGCGGCAGCACGCAGTAGTGATAGGGCCACGTCGCGGGGAATGCCATCCTCGTCCTGTTCCACCAGGCGCAGATCCTGAACGAGCAACCCGCGGATCCCCTGTCTGAGTTCTCGCTGCCACTGGGCATTCACGGCCAGGGCGGCGGGGTCGTCGGCCTGACGTAGTTGCTCCCCCGCCAGCCGAGCATCGATGAAAGAGGGAGCAAGCACCGGGGCAACGTCGGCGGCAATCGTCCGGGCGCTCTCCTGATGGCCTCCGGCGCAGATGAGGGCATACAGGTACTCCTCGATGTCTGCTGCCGTGTCCTCGCTGTCGGTACGCTCCACCGCAGCGGTGGGAAAAACCTGCCGCAGCTCATTGAGCAGACCGTGATCGTCATCGGCGGCCCGGCCCTCGGAGACAAGAGGCGGGCGAGTGGATCGGATCCCGATCAGCAACCTCACCGCCGGTTCCGTCACAGCGGGATCATCTTCCTGCCGCTGTCCGGGTACCGCAGCGGCTGGCTGGCAGAACTGACTCAGCGAACCCAGTACGTCATGGACAATCCGCTGCCGCTCCAGAGCCTCGTCCAAACCGTCGATCACCAACGTGATCGGGCGTCCTGCGGTTCGCACAAAGTCGAGCACCTGGCCCTTCCATCGCACCACTTGGTCCTCAGCGGGGCCCACATTCTCGGGCCGAACGCCTAACTCCCTCAGGAGGTCCCCCGCCACTTGGGCGGCATTACGGCGATGGGCCAGCACCGCTGCTGTCACGGCGCCTTCCGGGGGGACCGCCTCCGGGTCCGTGAGCTCCACAGCAGCCTTAAACAAGGGGTCGGCGCGAAACCGGGAGTCACTCAGCACAACGGCGCGTGCCACCACGGCAGACTTCCCGCTGCCGGCGCTGCCCGTGACCAGTAACACCCCACGCTGGTGCTGCGGGCTAAGGAACTCGGCCACCTTCCGGTTCAGCACCTTGCGGCCCCGGAAGTACCAGCCGTCGTCACTCTCTTGGGTGCGCCCGGTCGCACGGTCAAGCCAATAGTGCTCAGCCGTCGTCGCCTGCCGCTCGCCCGGTCCCAGCAGCTCCTTGGCGTGTCGGTAGCCCGGATTGGGCAGGCACGGGCTGGGCGCTTCGTAGCCACTGCCATCGACGAGCCGCCTCAGCCGATGCAGCCTTCGATCACTGGTACGCAGCGCCCGTTCGTACTCTGCCATGAACTCGGCCACGCTCAAGTACTCGGTGGTGATGCCAGCCGACGTCCGCAGCCGGTTGTAGACGCTGCGCAGGACTGTGGGGAAGCGACGTACCTGCACGGTCTGGTTGTGGTCACAGGTGACCAGCACGTCCAGCTGGCATCGCTGCCAGCGCTCCGGGCCGATGTCCTTGACCAGATCGGTGAGTTCCCGATCCAGTTTGCCGGCGTAGCAGGCATTGACGATCACCAGAACGTTCTTCACATGCGAATCCAGTGCAGCCGCGATGATGTCACTGGTCCGCACCGCTGTCGCCAAGTGGCGCCGCTGCACCGACTGCGGCAACCTCAAGAAGTGGGAGCCGGAGGGGCCGGCGATGCCGTGGCCGGTGATGAACAGGACTAGGGCGAGCCCCCGCATCTCCCGCACGCCCTCATCGCGCAGCAGGGCCTCGATATCGTCGCGGGAGGTCAGCTCCCGCCGGGGAACCTGACGGAACTCGGGCAGTAGACCTCCGACTCCCCACCACTGCGCTACGACTTCAAGTTGCTCGTCGATTCCTTCGGCGAACTCTTCGGCCTCGTCGTCGTCCACGTCGTCGTAGTCGCGGACTGCGACGGTCAGCAGAGTCCGCTGCTGGTCTAAGTCCTCAACGTCCGCTCCGGCTAACGCGATTTCCCAGCGAACGTCGCCCCCCATGTGCCGCATGTCACTAGTGTGACAGGCATGACGCACCAGTCGCATGGGTTCAGCCGTAATCCGTCTCTTGGGATCGAATCCGAGCCCCTCCCGGACATCACACACGACGCCGTCGTCGTCGTCCCCGGCATCATGGGCAGCGAACTCCGCGACACCACCACCAACAAGGTAGTCTGGGGCTTATCAAACGCCCGCTGGCTCAGGAGGGCGTGGTTCTCCCGAACCGGCCTCGTCCCCCTCCAGCTCACTCCCCACGAACTGGCAGGAGACTACGGCCGCATCACCGCCCCACGGCTGCTAACCACCCCCGCCTGGAGCCCCTTCTTCAACGGCTTCGAGCCGTACCACGGCCTTCTCAACACCATCGAATCCGTCGTCGCCCACCCGGACGCCATCCTCACCTTTCCCTACGACTGGCGTCTTCCCGTCTCCGCACACGCCCGAGCTCTCGCCAAGGCCGCCCGAGACCACCTCACCCGCTGGCGCAACCACGACGCGCACACCGCCGCCCGCCCCGCCGCAGTCGACCAGCGCGAAGCACGCCTCGTCTTCATCGCACACTCCATGGGCGGTCTCCTCACCCATGCAGCTCTCACCCTCGGCGGCGACAGCGACCTCGCCACAGACACCCGCGGCGTCATGACCCTCGGCACGCCCTACGACGGATCCGTCGTCGCCGCCAACATCCTCAACGCCATACAGGGCGCACCCATCCCCCTCCCCCACAACCGCCTGGCCACCGCGGCCGCCACCATGCCCGGTGTCCACGACCTCCTCCCCCGCTTTCTCTGCCTCGAGGACGGCCCGAATGTCCGCCGCCCCACCCCGTCGGACATCTCCGACCTCGGTGGCGACAAAGACCTCTTCCTGGCCTCACAAACGTTCTTCGACACACTCAGCCAGCAACCCCTGCCCCGGCTACGCCCTGTCGCAGGCATAGGTCAGGACACTGTCCAGTCCTTCCAGCTCACCGCCGGCGTCGTCTACGCCTCCGAATACAACTTCCGCACCGACAACGACGGCGAACTCAAGCGCGACCTTCACGGCAGGCCGCTGCGCTATACCAGCAAGGGCGACGGAACGGTCCACCGCAAGTCGGCCTCCCCCGTCCGGAGAGCTATTCCCGTCTACGCTCAACACGGCGCCCTCGCCAGCGGAAAGCAGGCCCGGCGAACCGTCGCGGACTTCCTCGTCGAAGACGACCACCTCGGCCTCGACCAAGCCGACGGCGGCCTGGGCCTCAACCTTCCCGACCTCGTCCATCCGACGACACCGTGGGATCTGACCGTCACCGGCACAGACGACCCCGCAGGCCTCACCTGCACCATTGAAGCCGTCGAAGGCGACTACACAAAGCCGGCGCGCCTCCAGGCCGACGGCGACAGCCGCCTAAGAGCACGGAGCACTGTCCCTCACGACGGCTTGTACCGTGTCACCCTCACCTCCCCCCACAGCCCCGAACTCACCCAACTGGTCTTCGCTGGCCCCGACAGCCTCGACCCCCGGGACGAGTGATCCATCGGCTACCGCAGATGGTCACCACGCGCCTCACCCACTGCAGCGCCGGCGCCCCAGTCAGTGCGGACTTGGAGCACCAGGTCCCCAAGTAGCTACGGCGGGCGGGGTTCTAGGGTGCAGGCACGAGTGGCGGGACGACGCGGAGCGCCAGTGCGGCGTCAGGGCTGCATCGCTCTCCAGCGCTCGATCAGCTCGGCCTGCCAGTCCTTCACCGGTTGCCGTGGAATCACGTGGGCGGTCCGCGCCGTGTTGCTCTCGCCTTCAGGTTGGCCCGCCGCGGAGTCTTCGCTGGACGGGGCCACCGCGCGTGCGGAAGTGGTCGGGTGGAGGAGCTGACCTCCAGAGACAGTTTGCAAGCGTGAGAAGTCCGTCTCTTCGCCCAGCGGGATCCACTCCTGGGGCAGTGAGGTCATCGCGCCGGACGGCGCCTCCGTCCCCACGGGAGCGGTAAACACCTGAGCAGGCTCTTCCCATACTGTCGACTTCAGGGCGACTTGCGCGTCGAAGACTTCCGGCCCGAGCTGCAGAACACCGGCCTTCCACAAGGCTTCGATGTAGGTGAGGAGCTCGATCGTCGCGACCATGGTCCAGGCGACCAGCGGCACGGCGGCCCGGAACCGGTCACGCAATCCGAAGGGGTCGCCTTCCTTCCGCCGCTTCGTATCGTGATGCACCACGTCGCCGTAGATCCAGGACAAGGCCAGCCGGTGCGCGTCGAGGTCATGTTCCTCACCTGTCACCACGTCAGCCACCAGGACCCGGTACGCGGCATCCAGGGGCGTGGCGGGGTCTACCCGTGTCTTCCACTCGGCACGCACTGCTCGCACCCACTCTGCATCCCGCGGCAACTCCCGGCAGGCGTAACCCAGTGCGTTCAGCGCCTTCATATGAAAGCAGTCCTCGGTCTCCAAAAGAATCGGTCGGATCCGCACCGCCGCGGACTCGACTACCTCCTCGGGCGGCAGCTCATGCCGGATCCGGATCGCACCGTTCTCGAAACGGATTCCGATTTTCGGGTCGATGAGTGCTACGAGCTTCTCCCAGTCACCAGCGAGGGAGTGCTCTGCCACACGGCGCGCTCGCACAACGAACGACTCAAGACACTGCCGGTTCTTCTGCTCGACTGCTTCCTGATCGCGTGCCACACGCGCCACCCCTTCACCTTGAGACCAGCTACGGGCCCCAACTCCTCGCAGGACCCCCCTCTTGGGTCCTATCGGCCGCAGCAGCCCCCTCACATGAACATGTACGCGCCTACTGCACGGTACGTGGAACGAGCTGTCGGGGGCGTGCTTCAACCTCGTGGCGGTTCAGGGATTGAGTGCGGGCGTAGTGGGTCACTGCGGCCTGCACGGTCGCCGCGGCGTCCCGCCACACCTGGCGCTGCTGCTCCCGTTCGCGGTGGCCGTGGATGTGCTGCAGACGGAGGTGGGCGTCGTCGGCGGCCTGCTGGAGCGCGATCAGTTCGCCGAGTGGTCCCGTCGAGCTGTCGGCCTTCTGCTGAGTGTGGCCAGCCTGCTGCTCGGGGGCAGCGGGAGCAGTCTCGACGGCCGGTGCCGATGGCTGGGCCGGGATGCTGGGTTGAGACGGCGGGGTGTGCGCAGCGAGCGGGGCAACGGGCTTGCAGGTGGGGCGGTTGCGGCTGGCTCCGTGCGCCGAGGCCGTTTCCCGTTCGGGCGGCAGGCGAGTGTCGTCGCTGTGGAGATCGTCCAGCCGGTCGCGGTCGGCGCTGGTGATCCAGTAGCGGTGCACGGTGGTCCCAGCGCGGAACTGGATAGGGACGATGGTGCCTGCGGCGGTCTGGCGGACCATGTCGTCGAAGAGGACGTCGCGAGGTTTGGGGGTGGCGTGGGCTTTGCCGCAGCGTCGGATGCCGTGGGGGCAGGGGTAGAGGGAGCGGGTGTCGCAGTGCCAGAACTCGAGGACGCGGAACCCGGAGACGATGCGGAGGTCGCCGGTGCGGGTGATGACGTAGGCGGGGAGGTGGTCGCTGCGGGTCCAGTGGGTGTCGTTGCGCTGGGCGTAGGCGGCGCGGTCGGTGTGCCAGGCAGGGGTGATGCCGTTCTTGGTGGCCTTAGCGGCGCGGGCGCGGACGCCGCGTAGGCCGCTCTCGTCGATGGTGGACAACTGTACTTCCCATCCGATGCGACGGCCGTCGGCTCCTTCGACGAGGGTGTCGGTCTGTATCCAGCTGCGGCCCACCCCGGTGCGTACCTCGCTGTCGCCGCTGAAGCCGCCTTCCTGCGCGGCACGCAGGATGCGTTCCTGGTACGCCTTGTGCTCGTCGCTCATCGGGGCGGTGTGGCGTTCTTCGTCCTCGCGGCGTTCGTGCACGGCCTCGCGCCGGCCACCGCGCATCCGCAGGTGCATGGGAGCCTCGACACCCATGTCGCGGCACACACCTCCGCACTGCAGGTCCCGCTCACTGACCGCTACACCCAGGCGCCCGTAGTACCGGTCCGTCGTGTAGATGGTGTCCCACAGACCGGGAAGCTCCGGGTGGTCCAAGTCGTCCCGGGTCAGGTCAAGAAGGATCCGCAGCGTTTTGTGCCAGACGACATTTGCCAACTCACTCCGCCATCACCGTCGGAGGTCCTTGTATCGACGGTAAAGCCCGGCACTGACAATCCGGCAGGAGTCGGATCAGCCGAACGAACCTGACGAACAGACCGGCCTCCCCCGAACACTCCTCGGACGCGGTCTGCAGCAACATCACGGGAAAGGCGGCTGTGCCTCCGCTCGGCCTGGGGCCCCTGACGGCGTGCGGGCGACGGGGCAGCCGATCAGGTCCGCTTCACCGGGACGTGGGACCGGGGCGGCTTCGGTCGCCAGTCATCGTCCAGGTCCCACGTCGTCACCGCGCCGCGCACCAGCTGGCGCATCCTGTGTGCCCCGGCCACCCCCGGGCGGGCGCCCATGCCCGTACGCGATTCGAACTGGGTCAGCAACCGCTTTCGGAGAGAGCACGAGTGGACAGTAGGCAACCGACTCACTTACTGACAGTCGCGCTAAAGGGACTTCGACACCAAGCGTCCGGGCCCTCGCCCTGCCCCGGAATTTTGTTTCCGGGCCACTGCTGTCCGGGTTCCAGCTTCCGGCTCTACGAGGTGAAGAAGCCATGCCTGGCAGGACGAGACGCAAGCACCTGAGCCCTGTCACTGCTCCCGCCCGCAACGTCGAACTCACTCCGGAGGCAGTACCGATGACCAGCCGCCAGATACCCGGGGCAACACCCGCGCCGATCGCCGTTACTCCGGCCACGCCACCCTGGGCTCGGGCCGAAGCCCCACGGGGACTCTCTCCAGAGAGCCGCAGTAGGACCGCCGACGCGAGGCGCGCGCCACCCCCACGCGGGCGACACCACAACAGATGTCCGCCGTCTTTGTTCCTCCGCCTCGTAGGAGACTCCCGATGGCTCGGGACCCGCACTCGCACTCCCCCATACCCGCCCACCACCCCCAACCGCCCGGCC
>NZ_WWKH01000631.1:0-7118 GCF_009865595.1 Streptomyces sp. SID1328
ACCGACCCCCGCGGCGCCGCCGGCGAGGAGCGGCAGACACACCGTCATCCAGAGCCAGTCGGGACGGGGTTCACCCCCGGAGGCGTACAGCGCGGCGGCCGCTCCCACGCCGAGGTACCCGAGCACGACCCCCGTCCACGCCGTACGCGCGGCAACCGGCGGCGGGCCGTCGGGCTCGTGGGGCTCGTCGGACGCGTCCGTGGCGTCCCGCGCGGCCCGGTACACCAGCCACACCGGCAGGGCGAGCAGCAGCAACGGGGTCAGCCCGACCGGCTGGGGCGCCCCGGACAGCGTCTCGGTGCGGACCAGTTCGACCCCGTGCGCCAGCAGCCACAGCGCGGCCGCGACATGGAGCGCACCGCCGGGCCCGCTGTCCGGGTAGGGCGAACTGACCCACAGCACCATCACCAGCGCCGCGCACCCGCCGAGCCCGAGCCCGGCCGCGAGCGCACCGCCCGCCAGCGCGGGCCCGAGGCCGGGTGAACGGTCGCGCATCCGGGACCGCAGGGACGACGACATGCGACGGAGTGTCAGCGGCATCACGCCCGCCATGCTCCCAACGACACGCGCTTTCCCGGCGTAACAGGCGAACTTCCGAAGTGTCGCCCAATATATGCTTATGTGCCTTTTCACACAGAGGGGTGAGCCGTGACGCAGAGCACCGCACTGTCCCTGACCCCTGATCAGGCGTTCGACGCGCTCTACGCGTTCTGCGCCCCCGCCCTGGTCCGCCAGACCTATCTGCTCACCGGGCGGCGGGAGTTGGCCCGCGAGGCGGTGGAGCGGGCGTTCCAGGCGGCCTGGCAGCGCTGGCCCGAGGTGGCCCGCGACCGCGACCCGGGCAGCTGGGTCCGGGCGACGGCGTACGAGTACGCCCTCTCCCCCTGGCACGGCTTCCGCCCCCGCTACCGCGTCCCCGAGCCCCCGCCCGCCGACCCGGACGCCCGCGCCCTGCTGAACGCGCTGCTCAGCCTCCCGCCCTCCTACCGCCGCACTCTCGTGCTGTACGACGGGGTCGGCCTCGACCTGCCCGAGACGGCGGCCGAGACCGAGGCGAGCACCCCGGCCGCGGCGGGCCGCCTGACCCGCGCCCGCGAGGCCCTCGCCGCCCAGGTGCCGGAGCTGGCCGACCCGGCCACCCTGCACCGGCGCCTGAGGGAACTCGCCTCCACGGAACGGCTCCGCGCCGACACCCCGACCACCGTCCGCACCTCGGGCGAGCGCCGCAACGCCTTCTGGACCCGCGCGGCCATCACCTTCACCGTCGCCGTCATCGGCGCGACCGGCCTCACCCTGCGCACGGCACCCACCCACTACGAGGCACCCGTCGCCCCCGCCCAGGCCGTACGGGGCGTCCCCCCGGCGCCCGCCCTCGGCCCGCTCTCACCGACCGAACTGACCCTGCGCGCCAAGCTGCGCGGGGAGGCGGGCAACGGCCCGGAACGGCTGGCACCGTCACCCGGCTGACACCCGGTGCGCGGAAAAGGCGGCGGGCCCGCCCCCAGAAAGGGGACGGGCCCGCCGGCGTGCTGCCCGAAAGGGGCCGAGCGTCAGGCGCTCAGGATCTCCCGCGCCAGCTTGGCCGTCTCGGTCGGGGTCTTGCCGACCTTGACGCCCGCGGCCTCGAGGGCCTCCTTCTTCGCCTGGGCGGTGCCGGACGAACCGGAGACGATCGCGCCGGCGTGGCCCATCGTCTTGCCCTCGGGCGCGGTGAAGCCCGCGACGTAGCCGACGACCGGCTTGGTCACGTTGTCCTTGATGAACGCGGCCGCGCGCTCCTCGGCGTCGCCACCGATCTCACCGATCATCACGATCAGGTCGGTGTCGGGGTCGTCCTGGAACGCGGCCAGGGCGTCGATGTGCGTGGTGCCGATGATCGGGTCGCCACCGATACCGACGGCGGTCGAGAAGCCCAGGTCACGCAGCTCGTACATCATCTGGTACGTCAGCGTGCCGGACTTCGAGACCAGGCCGATGCGGCCCGGCTTGGTGATGTCGCCCGGGATGATGCCGACGTTGGACTGGCCCGGCGTGATGATGCCGGGGCAGTTCGGGCCGATGATCCGGGTCTTGTTGCCCTTCTTGCCGGCGTACGCCCAGAAGGCGGCCGTGTCGTGCACGGCGATGCCCTCGGTGATCACGACGGCCAGCGGGATCTCGGCGTCGATCGCCTCGACGACGGCGTCCTTGGTGAACTTCTCCGGCACGAAGATGACGGAGACGTTGGCGCCGGTCTTCTCGATGGCCTCCTTCACGGTCCCGAAGACGGGTACCTCGGTGCCGTCGAAGTCCACGGTCTGACCCGCCTTGCGCGGGTTGACGCCGCCCACGACCTCGGTGCCGTCACCCAGCATGAGCTTGGTGTGCTTCATGCCGGTGGCGCCGGTCATGCCCTGGACGATGACCTTGCTGTCCTTGTTGAGCCAGATAGCCATGGTGTGTTGGTGTCCTCGTCCTGAGTGCTTACTTTGCGGCGTGGGCCAGCTCGGCGGCCTTGTCGGCCGCGCCGTCCATGGTGTCGACGCGCTGGACCAGCGGGTGGTCGGCGTCGGTGAGGATCTTGCGGCCCAGCTCGGCGTTGTTGCCGTCGAGGCGGACGACGAGCGGCTTCTCGACCTTCTCGCCGCGCTCCTCGAGGAGCTTCAGCGCCTGGACGATGCCGTTGGCGACCTCGTCGCAGGCGGTGATGCCGCCGAAGACGTTGACGAACACGGACTTGACGTCCGGGTCGCCCAGGATGATCTCCAGGCCGTTCGCCATGACCTGGGCGGAGGCACCGCCACCGATGTCCAGGAAGTTGGCGGGCTTCACGTTGCCGTGCTTCTCACCGGCGTACGCGACGACGTCCAGGGTGCTCATGACGAGACCCGCGCCGTTGCCGATGATGCCGACCTGGCCGTCGAGCTTGACGTAGTTGAGGCCCTTCGCCTTGGCGGCGGCCTCGAGCGGGTTGGCCGCTTCCTTGTCGTGCAGCTCTTCGTACTCGGGGTGACGGAACTCGGCGTTCTCGTCGAGCGACACCTTGCCGTCCAAGGCCAGGACGTCGCCGGAGGCGACCTTCGCCAGCGGGTTGACCTCGACGAGGAGGGCGTCCGACTTGATGAAGGTGTCCCACAGCTTGATGAGGACGTTCACGACCTTGTCCGCGACCTCGGCCGGGAACTTGGCGGCCTCGACGATCTCGCGGGCCTTGGCCTCGTCCACGCCGTCGATGGCGTCGATCGGCGTCTTGGCGACGGCCTCGGGGCGGGTGGCCGCCACCTCCTCGATCTCCATGCCGCCCTCGACGGAGGCGATGGAGAGGAAGGTGCGGTTGGCACGGTCGAGGAGGAAGGAGACGTAGTACTCCTCGACGATCTCCGGAGCGGTCTCGGCGATCATCACCTTGTGGACCGTGTGGCCCTTGATGTCCATGCCGAGGATGTCCGTCGCGCGGGCGACGGCCTCGTCCGGGGTGGCGGCGAGCTTGACGCCGCCGGCCTTGCCACGACCACCGACCTTCACCTGCGCCTTGACGACGGACTTGCCGCCCAGACGCTCGGTGATCTCGCGCGCCGCCTCAGGCGTGTCGATGACTTCACCGGCCAGCACCGGTACATCGTGCTTGGCGAAGAGGTCCCTCGCCTGGTACTCGAACAGGTCCACGCGCTTCCGTCCCTATCAGTGATCTCGCGGTCGTTGGATGCGTGGGCGTGCCGCGAAGGGCAACGTGACGTCCGCTTGTCACAAGGGGTGCGCACACGGTGTCCGAGCGCGCGGCATGTCCGTCTCGCAGGTTATCCCTGCTTGCCGGGGGCCTCTAAATCGCGGGTCACACCCGAGCGGTGATACCTGTCACATGATGCCGTTTTCCCTGACACGCCGTGCCTCATCGGGTGCATTTGTTCGACCGGTACCTCATCCAGCTTGTCATGCGGTGTCCGGTATGGGCAGCGGGCGCTTCTCGATCGCGGCGGCCATCACCTCCGGGAAGAGGTCCGGGGTGCAGGCGAACGCCGGGGCGCCGAGCGCGGCCAGCGCGGCCGCGTGCTCCCGGTCGTAGGCGGGCGCCCCCTCGTCGGAGAGCGCGAGCAGGGTCACGAACTGCACGCCGGACGCCTTCATCGCCGCGACCCGCTTCAGCATCTCGTCCCGGATGCCGCCCTCGTACAGATCGCTGATCAGCACGACCACCGTCTCGGCGGGCCGGGTGATCTTCGACTGGCAGTAGGCGAGCGCCCGGTTGATGTCGGTGCCGCCGCCGAGCTGGGTGCCGAAGAGCACGTCCACCGGGTCGTCGAGCTGGTCGGTGAGGTCGACGACGGAGGTGTCGAAGACGACCATGCGCGTGCTGATCGACCGCATCGAGGCGAGCACCGCCCCGAACACCGACGCGTAGACCACGGACGCGGCCATCGAGCCGGACTGGTCGATGCAGAGGATCACCTCCTTCTTCACCGACTGCGCGGCCCGCCCGTACCCGATGAGCCGCTCCGGCACGATCGTCCGGTACTCCGGCAGGTAGTGCTTGAGATTGGCCGCGATCGTGCGGTTCCAGTCGATGTCGTGGTGGCGCGGCCGGCTCACGCGGGCGCTGCGGTCCAGGGCGCCGGTGAGGGTGGCGCGGGTGCGGGTCGCCAGCCGCTTCTCCAGGTCCTCGACCACCTTGCGCACGACCGCCCGCGCGGTCTCCTTGGTGGTCTCCGGCATCGCCTTGTTCAGCGAGAGCAGGGTGCCGACCAGGTGGACATCGGCCTCCACCGCCTCCAGCATCTCCGGCTCCAGCAACAGCGCGGCCAGCCCGAGCCGGTCGATGGCGTCGCGCTGCATGACCTGCACCACGGAGGAGGGGAAGTAGGTGCGGATGTCCCCGAGCCAGCGCGCCACGGAGGGAGCCGAACCGCCGAGTCCCGCCGAACGCTCCCGCCCGGCCGGGCTCCTGCCCGCCTTGTCGCCCCGGCCGTAGAGCGCGGTCAGGGTGCCGTCCATCGCCGCGTCCCGGCCGGTCAGCGCGACTCCCGTGCCGTCCGCCTGGTCCCCGCCGAGCACCAGCCGCCAGCGGCGCAGCCGCTCGGCGTCGCCGTCGAGTCGTGTCGTCCCGTTCGTCATGCCCCCACCCCCGCGAGGTCGTCGTCCGTGGATTGCGGCTGGTCCGGTGCGAGGCCGAGCAGCAGACGCAGCACCGGCAGCACGGAGTCCGCGCGTCCGGCATCGGGTTCCGGCGCGAAGCCGGACGGGGTCACCGGGTGACCCGCGGCCCCGGCACCGCCGCCCGGACCGCGCCGGACCAGCTCGCCGAGCGTGCGGCGCACACCGGGCTCGTACGCCGAGAAGGTGCGCCGCAGCAGCGGCAGCACGTCGGTGAACGCGTCGGCGGGTACGGAGGTCAGCCAGGCGTCGACAAGCCCGAGCAGCCGCTCGTCGTGCACCAGCAGCAGTCCTCCCCCGCCGCCTCCGACGAACCCCTCGACCCACGCGGCCGCGTCACCGGGCGGCGTCCCCGGCGACAGGGCCAGCCCCATGAGCCGGGCCACGTCCTCGGCCTCCAGCACCCCGTCGTCCAGCAGCAGCCGCACCGCCCGCCCCCGGAGCAGCCCCGGCACGGTGTCCCGCTGGGACAGCGTGCGCAGCACCGCCCGCCAGCGGGGCCGGAGGCCGTCGTGCCCGGTGAGCGTCTCGGCGAGCAGCCCGACCGCGCCGTGCACGGCGTCGACATGGCCCCGCATCTCCTCGGCGGCGTCGGTGTCCAGGGTGGTGCAGGCGGGCGGGAGGCCGATGAAGACACGCTCCGCGAGGGCGGCGGCGACACCGGCCAGCGCACCGGTGTCGGTACCGCGCACGTCCCCGTAGCGCAACGAGCGGACCAGGGCGGGGAGCGCCTGGGCGAGGTGGCTCACGTCGGCGTCGAGCGCCGCGCGGTCGGCCAGCACCCGCATCACCACGGGCAGCGCGTCCGGCAGCCCGGCCAGCAGGCACTGCTCGGCGAGCGCGGTCACGTCGGCCAGGGCCCGCGCGCCGACCGCGTCCGCCTCGGCCTTGGCGGTGGCCGCGCCCAGCACGGTGGTGCCCCACACCCCGGCTTCGGCGATCCGTACCGACAGCTCCGGCTCCCAGCGCAGCCGCCAGGTCTCCCGGAAGGTGCCCGTGCTCCCGCGTGAGCGGGCCGGTTCGCCCCAGCCGACGCCGAGCAGCCGCAGCCGGTGCAGCAGCCGGCCGCGCGCGGCGTCGATGTCCTTGCGCAGGTCCAGCTCCAGCTCGCGCTCCAGCGCCTCCGGTTTGAGGCGCAGCCTGCGCTGCTCACGGGCGAGGTCCCGCTGCAGGGGCACCGCGGGCGCGGACTCCGGGACCTCGCCCAGCACGTCCCCGACCACCAGCCGGTCGTACACCAGGGACAGCGGGACGTCCGAGCCCTCGCACAGCACCGCGCGCACCGCGTCCGTGGTCTCGGTGAGGCCCGCCAGCGGACGGCCGCGCATCACGGCGAGGGTGTCGGCCAGCCGGACCGCCTCGATGACATGGGCGGAGGACACGACCCGGTCCTCCTCGCGCAGCAGCCCGGCGACCTTGGTGAGCCACCGCTCCACCGGCCGGTCCGGCGCGCCGAACAGGTGGGCGTACCAGCCCGGCGAGTCGATCCCGGCGCCGTACCCGCTGGACCGGGCCAGCCTGCGGTGGGTCCAGGGCACCCAGGTCAGGTCGGTCTTGAGCTTGGGCAGGCCCTTGAGGAGCGCCCGGTCGGCGGTGACGGTGGCCTTCGCGCGGAGGGCGGGGACGTGCCAGGCGCCGCAGACCACGGCCACCTCGTCCCCGAACTCCTTGCGCACGGCGCGGATCTGGAGCCGCATGTGCGCCTCGCGCACGAGGTCGCGCGGCCGGCCGCCGTCGCCGTACCGCTCGCGCAGGGCGCCCATGGCGTCCTCCAGCGCGGCGAACGGCGCGAACGGCTCGCTGCGGCCCGGACCCCGGTGCTCGACGGCGTCCTCCCACCAGCGCTCGGGGTCGTCGTACCCGGCGGCCTCGGCCAGGGCGGCGAGCGGGTCCACGCGCGCGTGCTCGGCTTCTTCCTGCGGGTCGCCGTCGCCCGTGTCCTCCTCCCAGGCCAGCGAATGGGTGGCGGGCAGGTCGATGAAGCGGGCCGG
>NZ_WWKH01000632.1:0-11617 GCF_009865595.1 Streptomyces sp. SID1328
TTCGGGCTGAAGTGGAACATGGGCTGGATGCACGACTCGCTGGAATACGTGCAGAAGGAGCCGGTGCACCGCAAGTACCACCACCACGACATGACGTTCTCGATGGTGTACGCCTACAGCGAGAACTACGTGCTGCCCATCTCCCACGACGAGGTCGTGCACGGCAAGCAGGCGCTGGTGTCGAAGATGCCCGGCGACTGGTGGCAGCGGCGCGCGAACCACCGGGCGTACCTGGGCTTCATGTGGGCCCACCCCGGCAAGCAACTCCTCTTCATGGGCCAGGAGTTCGCGCAGGGTGCCGAGTGGTCGGAGAAGCACGGGCCCGAGTGGTGGCTGCTGGCCGACGACTACCACTCCGCGGCCGACCACCGGGGCATGCGCGACCTGGTGCGGGACCTGAACACGGTGTACCGGGACGCCCCGGCGCTGTGGCAGCGGGACACCGAGCCGGGCGGCTTCCAGTGGTCGATGTGCGACGCGGCCGACGACAACGTCTTCGCGTTCGTCCGGTACGCCGAGGACGGCACCCCGCTGCTGGCGGTGTCCAACTTCTCGCCCGTGGTCCGGGAGGACTACCGGCTCTGGGCGCCCGAGCAGGTGAACGCCTGGCAGGAGGTGCTCAACACCGACGCGGTCCGGTACGGCGGAAGCGGTGTCCAGGTGGGTGACGCGGGCAAGCTCTGCCCGGAGGACGGCCGGCTGCGGCTGACGCTGCCGCCGCTCGCCACGGTCTGGCTCACGCCCGCCCGCTGAGCCCGCCGCGAGCGGCACCCGACGAGGGGCGGCCGGGGTCACGACGACCCCGGCCGCCCCTCTCGGCGTGCCCCGGCTGCCGCGCCGATACCCGTACGGAACGGCGGCACCCGGGACCCACCGGACACCCGCAGGTCATCAGGGGATCACGACTTTCTCCTTCCCCGCACCGAAACCGCTTCCCCGCGCTACATTCGTGCACCGCCGACACAGAGCCGATCGGCGGGGCCACCCTCCGTACTTCCAGGAGCAGCGCATGCGCGACGTCGCCTCCGCTCCGGCAGCGTTCCCGCCGCCCGCCGGCGGGCTCGCCGACACTGTCTTCGAAAGAGCCGAGAAGAACCCAGGACTCCCCCTGCTCGCCCGGCACGCCAAGGACGCTCCCGGCGGCTGGGAGACGGTCACGGCCGGCCAGCTGAGGGACGAGGTGGTCGGGCTGGCCAAGGGGCTGGTGGCCGCCGGGATCTCACCGGGCCACCGGGTCGCCCTGATGGCCCGCAACCGCTACGAGTGGACGGTGCTGGCGCACGCGCTGTGGACCGTGGGCGCGGAGATCGTCCCGATCCATCCGACGTCCTCGCGGGACCAGGTGGAGTGGATGCTGCGGGACGCGGCCTGCGTGGCCGTGGCGGTCGAGGACGAACTGGGCGTGATGACGGTCGGCACGGTGTGCGCGGCGCTCCCCCGGCTCCAGCACGTCTGGCAACTGGACGCGGGCGCGCTGCCCGAACTCACCGCGCGGGGCGTGGACATCCCGCTGACCACCGTGGAGTCGCTGCGCCGGATCGTGCTGCCCGACTCCACCGCGGCGGTCACCTACACCTCCGGCGCCACCGGCCGCCCGATGGGCTGCGCGCTCAGCCACCGCGGACTCGCCTACCCCTGTGACGTGCTGCTGGCCGGGTGGGGCCACACGGCGGCGCAGCCGGGCGAGCAGCCCTCGGTACTGGCGTTCCTGCCGTTCTCGCACGTCTACGGCATCATGATCCAGACGTTGTGCCTGCGCGGCGGCTTCCTGATGGCGCACGAGCCGGAGGGGTCCGAGGAGGCGCTCGCCTCGGCGCTGAGCACCTTCCGGCCGACGTATCTCTACGGCGTCCCGTCGGTGTTCGAGAAGCTGTACAAGACGTTCCTGAGAACGGCTCAGCAGGCGGGCCGGGGCGCGCTGTTCGAGCGGGCGGCACAGACCGCGCGGGACTTCGCGGAGGCCGAGGAGCGCGCCAGGCTCGGCATCGGCACGGGCCCCGGACTGGATCTGCGGCTCCAACACGCCCTGTACGAGCGGACGGTGTACCGCAAGCTCCGCTCCGCGCTCGGCGGCCGGGCCCGGCGGGGCACCTCTGGCGGGTCCTCGCTGAGCCGTGAATTGTCACTGTTCTTCGAGGGCATCGGCCTGTACATCCACGACGGGTACGGGCTGACGGAGACCTCCGGCGGGATCACCATGCAGCCGCTGGGCCGGGAGAAGTCGGGGACGGTGGGCGTGCCGCTGCCGGGCACCGAGGTCCGGGTGGCCGAGGACGGGGAGATCCTGGTGCACGGCCCGTCGGTGTTCCAGGGCTACATCGGCGACGAGGCGCGCACCCGCAGTGTGCTGCGCGGGGGCTGGCTGGCGACCGGTGACATCGGGCGGCTGGACCGGGAGGGGTATCTGACCATCACCGGCCGCAAGAAGGATCTCATCGTCACCTCGAGCGGCAAGAGCGTGGCGCCCGCCCCGCTGGAGCAGCGGCTGCGGATGCACCCGCTGATCCATCAGGCGGTGGTGGTCGGCGAGGACCGGCCCTGCATGGGCGCGCTGATCACCCTGGACCCGGAGTTCCTCTCGCACTGGCGGGCCGCCCTGGCGCTGCAGGGCGACTTCGAGGGACGGGAGAGCCGGGAGGAGAGCGCGCTGCGCGAGGAGCTGGCCCGTGCCATCGCGTCGGCCAACAGCACGGTGTCGCGTGCCGAGTCGATCCGGGTCTACCGGGTCGTGCAGGAGCCGTTCGCCCCGGACAACGGTCTGCTGACGCCGTCGCTGAAGCTGCGCCGGGACGTCATCGCGCGGCACTACGCGGCCGAGATCGACGCGATGTACAAGGCACGTTCGCGTGCCGCGCGGGGCGGGCGGAGCCCGGAACCGGCGGACTGGGACGAGCCGGACGACGTGTTCCGGTGAGCCGCTCGACCGTTGGGCGTCACGATCACGCGTAATCCGCGTCGCGCTGGGAACCCGCCCTGGTGAACTGACCAGCGACCATGACCGCCCCGGAGTGCGAGGCCCGTGTCCGGGCCCGCTCCGGGAGAGCGGGCCAGGGAATGCGAGATGGCGACAGAACGGCGTTGGGACGGCACCCCTCCCTCCGAGAGGGCGCACGAGCGTGCCTTCCGCTTCCCCGGTGAACTCCCGAACGTCACGGGGGCACGGCTGGCCGCCGAGGAGTTCCTGCGCGGGCTCGCCCGGGAGGCTCCGCCCAGCGCCCCGGAGTACTGGGACGACATCCTGCTGGTGGTGACGGAGCTGGCGGCCAATGCGGTTCAGTTCGCGCCGGGTCCGTTCGGGCTGCGGATGCGGCGCACCTTCGACGGGGTGCACGTGACCGTACACGACACCAGCACGGTGGTACCCGAGCCGCGTCCGTTCAGGCCGAGTTCGGGCGGCGGTGGTATCGGCTGGCATCTGGTGCACACCCTGTGCGACCAGGTCAGCGTGGTGGTGGTCGAGGACGGCAAGGACATCCACGTCTTCCTGCCCTGGTGAGGGCGCCGGGAGGTGTACCGGTGCGGAATCGGGTTACTCCGCGGCGTGGAGGGGCAGGCTGCTGCCCACGCGTTCGCCGCCGGGCGCTTCCGACTGGCGGAACGGCTCGGAGCACGGTGGGATCGGGTGTGGTGGCAGTGGTCCCGGGCATGCGAACGGCGTCCATCCGGACCGACGGGAGCCGCAGAAGGGAACAACACCGTGACACGACGACCCAGGATTCTGGTGATCGGCGCAGGCTTCGCCGGAGTCGAGTGCGTCCGCCGGCTGGAGCGCAAACTCGGCCCCGACGAGGCGGACGTCGCCCTGGTGACGCCGTTCTCCTACCAGCTCTACCTTCCGCTGCTGCCGCAGGTCGCCTCCGGCGTGCTGACGCCGCAGTCGATCGCCGTCTCGCTGCGCCGCAGCAAGAAGTACCGCACCCGGATCATTCCGGGCGGGGCGATCGGGGTGGATCTGGAGGCGAAGGTATGCGTCATCCGGAGCATCACCGACGAGATCATCGACGAGCCCTACGACTACCTGGTGCTGGCGCCGGGCAGCGTGACCCGCACCTTCGACATCCCCGGCCTCGCCGAGCACGCCTTCGGCATGAAGACGCTGGCGGAGGCCGCGTACATCCGTGACCACGTCATCTCGCAGCTCGACCTCGCGGACGCCAGCGACGACCCCGAGGAGCGGGCGGCGCGGCTGCAGTTCGTGGTGGTCGGCGGCGGTTACGCGGGCACGGAGACGGCGGCCTGCCTGCAGCGGCTCACCCACGCGGCGGTCCGGCGCTATCCGCGGCTGGACCCGAGCCTGATCCGCTGGCATCTGATCGACATCGCGCCGAAGCTGATGCCGGAGCTGGGCGACCGGCTCGGCAAGCAGGCGCTGAAGATCATGCGCGACCGGGGCATCGACGTCTCCCTCGGGGTGTCTGTCGCCAAGGTGACCGAGGACGAGGTCACCTTCACCGACGGCCGGGTGATCCCGTCGCACACCCTGATCTGGACGGCCGGTGTGGTCGCGAGCCCCCTGATCGGCACGCTGGACGCCGAGACGGTGCGGGGGCGGCTGGCGGTGACCCCGGAGATGACCGTGCCGGGCCACGACGGGGTGTTCGCGCTCGGTGACGCGGCCGCCGTGCCGGACCTCGCCAAGGGCGAGGAGGGCGCGATCTGCCCGCCGACCGCGCAGCATGCCATGCGGCAGGGCCCGAAGGTGGCGGACAACATCATCCACTCGCTGCGCGGCGAGCCGCTGGAGCCGTACGTCCACAAGGACCTCGGTCTCGTGGTGGACCTCGGCGGCAAGGACGCGGTGTCCCGGCCGCTCGGCATCGAGCTGCACGGCATCCTCGCCCAGGCCGTGGCGCGCGGCTACCACTGGTCCGCGCTGCGCACCGGGGTCGCCAAGGCGCGGGTGATGGTGAACTGGCTGCTGAACGCCGTCGCCGGTGACGATTTCGTCCGGACCGGCTTCCAGGCCCGCAAGCCCGCCCAGCTCAAGGACTTCGAGTACACCGACTCCTACCTCACGCCGGACCAGGTCCGCGAAGAGGTGCGGAAGGCCGAGGCGGAGGGCAAGGTGCGGGGGAAGGTGACCGGGGGCTGAACCGGGTGAGCCGAGGTGCCGGAGGCCGCCGTCCCGTCGTGGGGGCGGCGGTCTCCGGCGGCTCGGGGCCCGTGGTTGCAGGGGGCGCGGGCGCGCCGGGCCCATGTCCGCTGGCCGGCGGCGAGCTCGGTGGGGCGTCGTGACATCCTGGGTCGCAGATCATGGTTCCGGCACGGGAGAGAGCGCGGCGGCGTGAAGGCAAGGGGACGGGCGCTTCTGGTACGGCTGTGGGACCGGCTCGCCGCGTCCGATCCGGGACTGCTGCGGCTGATCGCGGGCCTGCGCACGGTGGCCGCGATCGCCCTCACCCTCATCCTGCTGGCCTCGCTGCGCTTCCCGGTCCCCCAGTTGGTCGCGGGCGCGATGGCGGCGATGGCGGCGACCTTCGCCGTGCGGGAGACGGACCGCGGCAAGCAGGCCGTCACGGTGGCGCTGTCCCTGCCGGTCGCGCTGGCCGCGGTGTCGGCGGCGGCGGTACTGAACCGCTGGCCGCTGGTCAGCGACATCTCCTTCCTGCTGATCATCTTCGCGGCCGTCTACGGCCGCCGGTTCGGCGACCGGGCCACCGGGCTCGGGCTGATCGGCTTCCAGGTCTACTTCCTGTCGCTGTTCGTACGGGCGACGCCGTCGATGCTGCCCTCGCTGTACCTCGTGATCACGGTGGGGGTCGGGTGCAGCGCGTTCGCGCGGTTCGTGCTGATGCCGCAGACGGAGGCGGGCACGCTGGACCGGCTGCGGCGGGCCTTCCGGGCCCGGCTGGGGCAGCTGCTGGGCACGCAGATCGAGCTGCTGGACGCGGGCCCGGACGACGTGGACAAGGTCGTGGAGGACCTGCGCACCGGTACGGCCCGGCTGCACGAGACGGCGCTGATGATCCAGGGCCGGCTGGAGGGGGGCACCTCCGACGACGCGACGGCCCGGCTGGTGCAGCGGCGTGTCGCGGACGCCGAGATCGCCGCCGAGCGGCTCGGCCTGATGCTGCTCACGGCGCGCAGCGCCGAGCGGACCAACACCCTGACCCTGCATCTGCCGGGCGCGCCGGTGCCGCCCGGCCGGATGCTGCCGGTGCGGGACCCCGCGACGGAGACGATGCGCCGGGACCTGGAGGCGCTGCGGCTGCTGGTGCTGCGCCCGGTGGGCGAGACCTCCGGAACGGCGCTGGCCCACGTGCGCAACCGGCTGCTGGGCTACCGCGAGGAGGACAACCTGCCCGACGCGTCCCCGGCCGTGCAGGACGTGTTCCGGGGCATCGGTGAGGCGGCGCGCGCGGTGCTGGGTCTGCGGACCGCGCTGGACGGCCCGCAGGACGAGTCCGACGACACCCCGGCGACCAGCCGGTCCCGTGAGGAGCTGGACGCCGAGGACGCGGCGATCGAGATCAGCGAGGAACCCGACGCGGAGAAGCCCGCGGAGACCGGGCTCCGGCGTCCCACGACGCGGGCGGCCATCCAGGTGGCGGTGGGGGCGTCGCTGGCCATCATGGGCGGTGAGCTGCTGTCCCACCAGCGCTGGTACTGGGCGGTGCTGACCTGCTGGATCGTGTTCATCAACACCACCTCCACTGGGGAGATCCTGGTGAAGGGCGGCCGGCGGCTGCTCGGCACCGTCCTCGGGGTGGTCGCCGGAATCGGGCTGGCCGGTGCGGTGGGACACCACACGTGGACGGCGTTCGCGCTGGTGCTGGTGTTCGTGTTCGCGATGTTCTACACCGCTCCCCTGTCGTACACGCTGATGTCGTTCTTCGTGACGGCGGCGCTGGGGCTGCTCTACACCCTGCTGAACACGTACAGCACGTCGGTGCTGGTACTGCGGGTGGAGGAGACGGCGCTGGGCGCGGCCTGCGGGGTGATCACGGCGGCGGTCGTACTGCCGGTCCACACCGACCGGCGTACCAACGAGCTGCTGGTGAAGGTGCTGGACAAGCTGGCCGAGCTGACGCAGGCCGCCGTTGACCAGCTCAGCGGGCGGCCACACACGGATCTGGTGGACCGGGCCCGCGAGCTGGACCAGGCGCTGGCCGATCTGCACGCCGCGACCAAGCCGCTGACGCACCCGGTGACCCCCTTGCGCTCCCGCCGGGACACCGCGCGGTACGTGGTGGCGCTGCTGGAGACCTGCGCTTACCACGGGCGGTCGCTGGCGGCCACGGCGGAGCTGCTGCCGAGCAACCCGTCGATCGCGGCCGATCCCCGGCTGCGCGGGGTGTGCAGCCGGATCGTGCACAACATCGAGGCGATCGCCGACCACGTCCGCGACCCGCACTCCTCGGCCGAGCTGGAGACCGGCCCGAGCATCGCCTCCAAGCTGGAACCCGGCACCCTGGCCATCCCCCGCTACGGCCGCGTCACCGACCGCGTCCTGCGCCACCTCCAGCGCCTGGACGAGGCGGTCTCCGGCCTCGCCCGCCCGCTCGGCGTCCCGGTGAAGGTGGAGGCGGCGAAGAAGTGACGGCCGCCCCTGCCCCTTGAGCGGCCCGTCCGCGCGAGGGTCCTGGACCTCGGCCCGGACGCGGGCGCAGATGTGGTGCAGGAGGCGCGGCCGGCGATGCGGTGGGCCATGGGCAGCCAGGCGGTGGTGAGTTCGGCACGCAGGGCATCGCGTTCGGGGCCGTCCGGCAGTGCGGCGAGCCGGGTGAAGAGGGCGGCGGTGTCGGGCGCGTCGTCATGGCTCCGCCGAGGCCGGGCGGCTGCGGCGGAAGGGGTGTCCGCGGGGTGGATCGGCATGAACGAGCGCTCCTGACGGTGGCGGGTGCGCGGCCGGGAAGGGGCCGTGTTCAGCGCAGGGGTACGACGGCGGTGACGCACTTGCCGCCGCGCGGAAGTCCGGCCACCCGTACGTCACGGGCGAGGAGGCTGACGATGGGCCACCCCCGGCCGCCGGTGCGGCTCCGGTCGGCCTCGGAGTCCGGCCGGACCGTGGTGTCCGGGAGTTCGTCGCTGCGGTCGCTCACCGACAGCCGTACGCCGCGGGCGTCGACGTCGACCTCGAAGCGGGTGATGCCGCCGCCGTGCAGGATGGCGTTGGCGGTCAGCTCGGAGGCGACCAGCAGGGCGTCCTCAAGGGTCTCGTCGGCGCAGGTGAGCGCGCGGTCCCGACAGCGTTCGGTCACCGCGCGGCGTACGTCCCTGCGGGCGTCGGCCGGCCGGTACCCCATGGTCCTGCGGCTCTGCCGAGGCACAGCCGGGGCACTGGTCGCGTGCTGCTCGCACATGGTGTCGTCCCTCCCTGGCGTGTCGCCCGGTCTTTCCCGGCGTGCTGCCGGACGGCCGGGGTCTCTTCCTTGCGGCTCACCCCTCGCGGCGATGTCAAACACCGTCCGCCCGCGTGCCTTTACCGGGCGCGAAGCGGGTAGGAGCCCGGCATGAGCGATGTCGTGGACGCGGACGAACTGTTGCGGCGCATCCGGCGGGGCCGGGATCTGGCCGCCGAGGAGGAGCGGGCGTGGCTGGAGCGGGCGCAGAGCCTGACGGCCACCGATCCGGACCGGGCACGGGAGGCGACCGAGCGCGCGCTGACGTACCAGGTGGTGGCCGGGGTGCTGACGGAGATCATCGCGCCGGGCAGCCATCCGGTGGACGCCGGCGGGACGGGAGCGGCGACGGGAGCGGCGGGAGTGAGGCACGTCACGTGATACCGGTGTCCATACCGGTCGGACGCCCTGTGGTTTATCATTCATCCATATCGGGGCGCGACCCGGACCGGTACCCGTGTGTTCCGCGCGCTTCCGCATCGACTGCCCTGGCTGGTTTCCCCCGTCCAGCCAGGGCTTTTTCCTGCCTGCGGCACGGCGGACCCGCGCGCGGCCGTCCCTTCGAGGTGCCCCGCGCGGCGGCAGCGGCTCCAATGGGCTTAGGGAACCACCCGAACGGCCGCCGGTGAGGAGCCCCGCGTATGACCAAAGCGATCAAACTGCTTACCGCCCTGCCACAGGCCCAGCGGGAACGGCTGATGGAACTGGCCAAGGAGGTCTCCTTCCCGGAGGACACTCGCGTGTTCGAGGCGGGCGGCGTCGCGGACCGGTTCTGGGTGATCCGCTCGGGCGCGGTCTCCCTGGACCAGCAGGTGACCTCCCGGCAGTACATCACCGTGGCCACGCTCGGCGCCGGTGACCTGCTCGGCTGGTCCTGGCTCTTCCCGCCCTACGAGTGGGACTTCGGAGCGGTGGCGTTCAGCAACGTCCGCGCCTACGAGTTCGAGGGGCCCTCCGTGCTCGCGCTGTGCGTGGAGGACCCGCTGCTCGGGCTGTCGCTGGTGCGCACGGTGGCCGAGATCCTGGCCCACCGGCTGGAGACGACCCGCGGCAAGCTGATGGACCAGTACGCGATCCGGCGGATCACCCCCCTGTAGGGCCCCGGTCAGATGCGGTAGCGGCGCAGCGCGGGCATGGCGGCGGCCAGCGCCAGCATCACGACGACCACCAGCGCCCCACCGCCCGCGACGGCTGCGCGGGTGCCGAACAGCGATCCGGCGGTGCCGTGCAGGACGTCGGCGAGGCGGGGGCCGCCGGCGACGACCACGGTGAAGACGCCCTGCATCCGGCCGCGCATCTCGTCGGTAGCGGCGGAGAGCAGGATGGCGCCCCGGAAGACCATGGAGACCATGTCGGCCACGCCCCCGGCGGCGAGGAAGGCGACGGCCACCCAGAGGTTGCCGCTCAGCCCGAACCCGACGACGGCGAGCCCCCAGCCGACCACCGAGCCGATGACCATGAGGCCGTGCCTGCGGGCCCGCGAGAACACGCCGGAGAACAGCCCGCCGAGCACCGAGCCGACCGGGATGGCGGCGAAGAGCAGCCCGAGCGCGAGCCCCGAGCCCCAGGCGCCGTAGGTCTGCGCGGACAGCTCCGGGAAGAGGGCGCGGGGCATGCCGAAGACCATGGCGACGATGTCGGCGAGGAAGGACAGTAGCAGCACCTTGTGCCCGGCGATGTACCGGAACCCAGCCACGATCTCCCGCACCCCGGCACGCCGGGCGGCGGCCTCGCCGAGCGGGGGCAGGGCGGGCAGCCGGAACACCGCCCACACGGTGAAGATCAGCGCGAGGGCGTCGATGAGGTACAGCTCGGGCAGTCCGATGACCGGGATCAGCACACCGGCGAGCAGCGGTCCGGCGACCAGGCCGGTCTGCATGACGGTGGTGCCGAGCGCGTTGGCCGCGGGCAGCTCCCCGGCCGGGACCAGCCGGGCGACGGATGCGCTGCGGGCGGGCTGGTTGAGGCCGAAGAACGCCTGCTGGGCGGCGAGCAGGACCATCAGCACCGGCACCGAGTCGAGGCCGGTGACGGCCTGGGCCCAGAACAGCAGCGAGGTCACCGCGATGCCGATGTTGGTGACCAGCAGCAGCTTGCGCCGGTCCACGGTGTCCGCGACGGCTCCGCCCCACAGCGCGAAGACCACCATGGGCACGAGCCCGGCGAGGCTGGCGTAGCCGACCCAGGCCGAGGACTGGGTGATGTCGTAGATCTGCTTGGGTACGGCGACCGCGGTGAGCTGGCTGCCGACGGCGGTGACGATGGTCGACGACCACAGGCGCCGGTAGGCCGGTATGCGCAGGGGGCGGGTGTCCATCGCCCAGCGGCGCCAGCCGCGTGCGGGCGGGTCCCCTCCGGGCGTCCCGGTCGTGCCCGCGTCGGTGGGGCTGCTGCTCTCGCTCGTGTCCACGGAGGTCCTGGTTGCTCGATACATCTTTCGATTGCGAGCCTCACTATCGCAGCAACGCCCCGCGAAAGCCGAACGTTTTGCCTCCTCAGGCGCCGATCAGCAGCATCGCCCCGAGACCCAGCATGGTGACGGCGACCAGCCCGTCCAGCACCCGCCAGGCGGCGGGACGGGCCAGCACCCGGCCGAGCAGGCGGGCACCGAGGCCGAGGGCGGCGAACCAGCACAGGCTGGCCAGCGCCGCGCCCAGCCCGAAGGTCCAGCGCAGCGGGCCCCGGTCCGCGGCCAGGGAGCCGACCAGGAAGACGGTGTCCAGGTAGACGTGCGGGTTGAGCCAGGTCATCGCCAGGCAGGTGAGCACCGCGCGCCGGATCGACCCGGCCGCCTCGCCGTCCGTGCTCAGCCCGCCGGTGCCGGGGCGCAGGACGCGCCGGGCGGCGAGGGCGCCGTAGCAGAGCAGGAAGACGCCGCCGACGATGCCGACCGCCCGTACCGCGTCCGGCCAGGCCACCACGATGGCGCCGACCCCCGCGACGCCGAGGGCGATGAGCACGGCGTCCGAGAGCGCGCAGATGCCCACCACGGCGAGGACGGCATGCCGGCGGACCCCCTGGCGCAGGACGAAGGCGTTCTGTGCGCCGATGGCGACGATGAGGGAGAGACCGGTGCCGAAGCCGGCGGCCGCGGCGGTGAGCGCGTTGTTCATGCCCTCGACGTTAGGGACCGGATCACCGCGCGTACAGCTAAAGATTCTTACGTACCCTTAGCTCTCGTGATGAACGAGCTTCCCCTAGAGCAGGTGCGGACGCTGCTGGCGGTGGTGGACGAGGGCACCTTCGACGCGGCCGCCGCCGCGCTGCATGTGACG
>NZ_WWKH01000633.1:0-4533 GCF_009865595.1 Streptomyces sp. SID1328
GCGAGCCCGTCCAGGTGCAGCCCGCGGGTGAGCGCGGCCGGTACGGCGGCGGAGGCGACGGCGGCGAGCAGCGGGCCCGCGCCCAGCAGCAGGAGCAACAGCCCGAGCCCGGCCGCCGCGAGGCCGACGGCCAGTCCGGTCAGCGGTGCGCACAGCATGCCCGCCCGCGCGGCCGGCCGGTCCCAGCGGTGCACCCGGACCGGGATCGCGGTGAGGGTGCCGAAGGCGAAGCGGGGCCCGTCGAGCGGGTGGGACGGCGAGGTCTCGGGCATCGGCGCAGGCTACCGGGGCTGTCGCCGGGCCCGGTCGGCGGGCCGGGGATAAAGTGCGCACATGGGGCACTGGTGGGAGCGGAACATCCTGGAACCGGGCAAGCTTCCGCTGCTGCTGGCCCTCTTCTCGTTCGTGCTCACCTTCGTCGTGACCCGGATCATCGTCCGGCTGATCCGCGCCGGGAAGGGGCCGTTCGGCAACGTCCAGGCGGGCGGGATGCACATTCATCACGTGGTGCCCGGTGTGGTGCTGACCGTCGTCGGCGGCTTCGGCGCGGTCGCCAGCGACCGGCACGGGGCGGGCGGCGCGATCGCCGCCGTGGTCTTCGGGATCGGCGCCGGGCTGGTGCTGGACGAGTTCGCGCTGATCCTGCATCTGGACGACGTGTACTGGAGCGCGGAGGGGCGCAAGAGCGTCGAGGTCGTGGTCGTCACCGCCGCGCTGGTCGGGCTGCTGCTCGCCGGCTTCTCGCCCTTCGGGGTCAACGACCTCTCGCAGGACGAGCTGCAGGACCGGGGCGAGGTCATCGCCTTCGTCACCGCCAACTTCCTCGTCTCGCTGGTCGCGTTGAGCAAGGGCAAGACCCGTACCGCCGTGTTCGGCGCGATCGTGCCCCTGCTGGCCCTGGCGGGCGCCGTCCGGCTGGCCCGGCCGGCCTCGTTCTGGGCACGGCGCTTCTACGGCCGACGCCCGCGCGCCCGCGCCCGGTCCCTGCTGCGGGCCTACCGGCACGACCGGCGCTGGGCGGGGCCCCGGCGGGTGGTTCAGGACTGGATCGGCGGCAAGCCCGACCCGTCCCCGGCCCGGCTGCCCAGGGGCGGCTGAAGCCCCGCCAGGCACAGGGTGCCCACGGCGAGCAGGGCCGCGAGATGCTCCTTGCCGGCCAGGTTGTCCTTGAGCAGCACCTCGATCACCATCGCCGCCGGTACCGCCACCGCGGTCACGCGGGCGTGGTGCCGTACCGCGACGTACACCGCGAGGCCCACCACGGCCGCCGACGGGCCGGTGTCCACCACGAGGGCGTCCGAGGCGGGCAGGCCGAAGGGGGTGTGCGGGCCGAGGGCGATGCCGACGCGGGCGTACAGGGTCCCGGCGAGCGTGGCGGTGTAGGCGATGAGCAGGGTGTGGCGGCGGCCGAGGCAGAGTTCCGCGATGCCGAACACGCAGAGCACCTGGGCCAGCGCGCCCCACACCGGCAGGTCGAGGGCGGGCACGAACAGGGAGAGCGGGGTGCGCAGCAGGGCCAGCCACAGCGGGTCGGCGGCCCGTACGGCGCCGGCCGCCTCCACCAGGGCGAAGCCCCAGGGCTGGTTCTGCACGAACTGGAGCAGCGCGGTCAGACCCACCGCGCCGAGCGTCAGCGGCGCCCCGGGCAGCGGGCCGCGCGCGAGCAGCGCCGTCCGCAGGGCCGCGTACAGCGGGCCCCACTCGGCGCGCGCCCACGTTCTCACCGGTGGGTCCCCAGCTGTCTGCGGTGCAGCCACTTCGGCAGGCCCGGCGCTTCCAGGAAGCCCTCCGCGCGGGCCGCCGCCAGGGCGATGCGGGGCAGGTCGGCGCTCTTCTCGAAGAGCAGGAAGCGCGGCTCCCAGATGGGCCGGTACTTGGCGTTGGCCCGGTACAGCGACTCGATCTGCCACCAGCGGGAGAAGAAGCTGAGCAGCGAGCGCCACAGCCGCAGCACCGGCCCCGCGCCGAGACGGGCGCCGCGCTCGAACACCGAGCGGAACACGGCGAAGTTCAGCGAGACCTGGGTGACCCCGATCTCCCGCGACCGGCGCAGGAGGTCGATCACCATGAACTCCATCAGCCCGTTGTCGCTGTCCCGGTCACGGCGCATCAGGTCCAGCGAGAGCCCGCAGGGACCCCAGGGCACGAACGACAGCAGGGCGCGCAGCCGCCCCTCGGAGTCGGTGCACTCCAGCATCACGCACCGGCCGTCCTCGGGGTCCGCGAGCCGGCCCAGCGCCATGCTGAAGCCGCGCTCGGTGGCGCCGTCCCGCCAGTCGTCGGCCCGCTCCACGAGACGGGCCATCTCGGCCGCCGGGATGTCCTCGTGCCGCCGCATCCGCACCTCGTACCCGGCCCGCCGCACCCGGTTGTACGCCTGCCGCACGGTGCGCATGGCGCGGCCCTCCAGGGTGAACTCGGCGACCTCCACGACGGCTTCGTCGCCGAGTTCGAGGGCGTCCAGGCCGTGCCGGGCGTAGACGGTCCCGGCCTCCTCGCTCGCGCCCATCACCGCGGGAATCCAGCCGTGGGCCCGTGCCTCGGTGAGCCAGGGGGCGATGGCACCGGGCCATGCCTCGGGGTCGCCCAGCGGGTCCCCGGAGGCCAGGCTGACCCCGCCCACCACCCGGTAGGCGACGGCCGCCTTGCCGGTCGGGGACCACAGCACGCTCTTCTCCCGGCGCAGCGCGAAGTAGCCGAGGGAGTCGCGTTCGCCGTGCCGCTCCAGCAGCTCCCGCAGCCGCTTCTCGTCCTCCTCGGTGAGCGGGTCGACGGCGCGGCGGGAGCGGAACGCGGCGTACAGGACGGCGAGGAGGAGGGCGGTGCTGAGCACGTTGACGCTGACGTCGGCCCAGTTGGGCGGGTCGATGCCCGGGAAGCCGGACTCCTCGGTGGCCACCGACACCAGTCGCAGCGTGCCGTACTGCCAGCGCTCCCAGAACGTCGAACGGGCCGCGTCCGGCGCCTGGTTCGTGGCCGTCACCAGCAGCGCGGCGAGCAGCGAGGCCGCCGTACCGCCACCGAGGGCCACCACCGTGGCGAGGCGGGGATTGGCGCGGTCGCCCTTGGCGTAGAACTCCCGGCGGCCGCACACCAGGACGGCGACGAAGGCGGCCGTCAGTGCCAGGGAGACCCAGTTCTGCGGGGAGCGGCGGATCTCCGGGAAGGCCATGGCGACCGCGAACAGCGCCAGGAACGCCCCGCTGAGCACCAGGTTGAGAATCCACGCGGCCCGCTTGCGCCGCCGCATGGTGATGGCCAGGAAGGCGGTGAACACACCCGAGGCGAAGCCGGCCGTCAGCAGGTACGGAGTGAACAGGTTCTCCTGGTTGTGGCGGCGCACGTCCTGGCCCAGCGAGACCCACACCGCGCTGAGGAAGTTGACGAACGCGACGGCCCGCAGGTACCAGACGGCACCGGCGGCGGCCCGGCGGGACGACACCCCGCCCGCGCGCCGCCCCGGCTGTTCGGTCCGCCGGTCCGGTTCCGTCCGTCGGTCCGGCTCGCACGACCGGTCGGCAACTCGGGCATCTCCCATGAGCGGTGATCATATGTCCGCATTTGCCGTGAATCGCGTTCATCGGCGCCGTGGGATGCCGCCGGGCTAGACGCTCTGCTCGGCCTCCGGAGACTCCGCGGACTCCGCGGCCTTCTCCGCCTCCGGCCGCTCCGGAAGCTCGGCGGCCAGCGCCGCGGCCGAGCGGACCAGGGGAAGGGCCAGCAGCGCACCCGCGCCCTCGCCGACCCGTACGCCCTGGGTCAGCAGCGGCTCCAGCGCCATCCGGTCCAGCGCCTTCGCCTGCCCCGGCTCGCCGCTGTCGTGCCCCGCGAGCCACCAGTCCGGCGCCCGGAACGCCACCCGCTGGCCCACCAGCGCGCACGCCGCGGCCACCACGCCGTCCAGGATCACCGGCAGCTTGCGCACCGCGCACTGGAGCAGGAACCCGGTCATCGCCGTCAGGTCGGCGCCGCCCACCGTCGCCAGCAGTTCGAGCTGGTCGCCGAGGACCGGACGGGCCCGGCGCAGCGCGTCCCGTACCGCCGCGCACTTGCGCATCCAGGCCAGGTCGTCGATGGCCTCGCCGCCGCGTCCGGTCACCACCGAGGCGTCCGTCCCGCACAGCGCGGCCACCAGCACCGCCGCCGCCGTCGTGCCGCCCACGCTCACATCGCCGAGCACCACCAGGTCCGTACCGGAGTCGGCCTCCTCGTCGGCGACCGCCATGCCCGCGCGGAAGGCCGCCTCGGCCTCCTCGGCGGTGAGCGCGTCCTCGACGTCGATCCGGCCGCTGCCGCGCCGCACCCGGTGCCGGGTCACCTCGGCGGGGAAGGCGTCCGGGTCGCAGTCCAGGGCCAGGTCGACCACCCGTACCGGCACGTCCAGCCGGCGGGCCAGCACCGCGGCCGGGCTCGCGCCCTCCAGCACCTCCCGGACCAGGGCGGCCGCGCCGCCCTCCGGGCGCCTGGAGACGCCGAGGGCGGCGATGCCGTGGTCACCGGCGAAGAGGACCAGCTTCGGGCGCTCGACGGGCC
>NZ_WWKH01000634.1:0-4800 GCF_009865595.1 Streptomyces sp. SID1328
GCCACCAAGTTCTGGGGCAAGCTCTTCCTGATCAACATCGCGATGGGCGTGGTCACCGGCATCGTGCAGGAGTTCCAGTTCGGCATGAACTGGTCGGAGTACTCGCGCTTCGTCGGGGACATCTTCGGCGCCCCGCTGGCCTTCGAGGCGCTGATCGCCTTCTTCTTCGAGTCGACCTTCATCGGGCTGTGGATCTTCGGCTGGGACAAGCTGCCGAAGAAGATCCATCTGGCCTGCATATGGATGGTCTCGATCGGCACGATCCTCTCGGCGTACTTCATCCTCGCGGCCAACTCCTGGATGCAGCACCCCGTCGGCTTCCGGATCAACCAGGAGCGGGGGCGCGCCGAACTGACCGACTTCTGGGCCGTGCTGACCCAGAACACCGCGCTCGCCCAGGCGTTTCACACCCTCTCCGCGGCCTTCCTGACCGGCGGCGCCTTCATGGTGGGCCTGGCCGCCTACCACCTGGCCCGGCGCCGGCACATCAAGGTGATGCGGACCTCGCTGCGCCTCGGCCTGGTCACCGTGGTCATCGCCGGACTGCTCACCGCCATCAGCGGCGACACCCTCGGCAAGGTGATGTTCAAGCAGCAGCCGATGAAGATGGCCGCCGCCGAGGCCCTGTGGGACGGGCAGAAGCCCGCGCCCTTCTCGGTGTTCGCCTACGGCGACGTGGACAAGGGCCACAACACCGTCGCCATCGAGGTGCCGGGCCTGCTGTCCTTCCTCGCCAACGACGACTTCACCTCGTACGTCCCCGGCATCAACGACGTCAACAAGGCCGAGCAGCAGAAGTTCGGGCCCGGTGACTACCGGCCCAACATCCCGGTCGCCTACTGGGGCTTCCGCTGGATGATCGGGTTCGGCATGGCCTCCTTCACCCTCGGGGCGTTCGGGCTCTGGCTGACCCGGAAGAAGTTCCTGCTCCCCGGGCATCTGCGCACCGGTGACGACGAGGTGCCGCATCTGGTGCTCTTCGGGGGGCGGACGCTGGGCCCGACGCTCACCCACTGGTTCTGGCGTGTGGCCACCTGGACGATGGCCTTCCCGCTGATCGCCAACTCCTGGGGCTGGATCTTCACCGAGATGGGCCGCCAGCCCTGGGTCGTCTACGGCCTGTTCCAGACCCGCCAGGCGGTCTCCCCCGGTGTCTCCCAGGCCGAGGTCGCCATTTCCATGGCCGTCTTCACGGCGCTGTACGCGATCCTCGCGGTCATCGAGGTCCGGCTGCTGGTCAAGTACGCCAAGGCCGGACCCCCGGAGCTGACCGAGGCCGACCTCAACCCGCCCACGAAGATCGGCGGCGACCACCAGGACGCCGACCGGCCGATGGCCTTCTCGTACTAGCGCTGAGGGAACAGCCATGGAACTGCATGACGTCTGGTTCGTACTCATAGCCGTGCTGTGGACCGGCTACTTCTTCCTGGAGGGGTTCGACTTCGGGGTCGGTGTGCTGACCCGGCTGCTCGCCCGGAACCGGCCCGAGCGGCGGGTGCTGATCAACACCATCGGCCCGGTCTGGGACGGCAACGAGGTGTGGCTGCTCTCCGCGGGCGGTGCGACCTTCGCCGCTTTCCCGGAGTGGTACGCCACCCTGTTCTCCGGCTTCTATCTGCCGCTGCTGCTCATCCTGGTCTGCCTGATCGTCCGAGGTGTGGGCTTCGAGTACCGGGCCAAGCGGCCCGAGGAGAAGTGGCAGCGCAACTGGGAGTGGGCCATCTTCTGGTCCTCGCTGATCCCTGCGTTCCTCTGGGGCGTCGCCTTCGGGAACATCGTGCGGGGCGTGCAGATCGACCAGCACTTCGAGTACGTCGGCGGGCTGGCCGACCTGTTCAACCCCTACGCCCTGCTCGGCGGCGCGGTGACGCTCACCCTGTTCACCTTCCACGGGACGGTGTTCACGGCGCTCAAGACCGTCGGCGACATCCGCACGCGGGCCAGGACCCTGGCCCTGCGCCTCGGCCCGGTGACCGTCGTGCTGGCGCTCGGCTTCCTGGTCTGGACGCAGCTCCACAGCGGGGACGGTGCGAGCCTGGTCGCCCTCGTCGTGGCGGCCGTCGCCCTGGTCGGCGCACTGGGCGCCATCTGGCGGGTGCGGGAGGGATGGGCGTTCGCGCTGTCCGGGGTGACCATCGCGGCCGCCGTGGCGATGCTCTTCCTGTCGCTCTTCCCGAATGTGATGCCGTCCACCCTCGACGCGGACTGGAGCCTGACGGTCACCAACGCCTCGTCGAGCCCGTACACCCTGAAGATCATGACCTGGTGCGCCGTCATCGCCGCCCCGTTGGTCATGCTCTACCAGGCATGGACCTACTGGGTCTTCCGCAAGCGCATCGGTACCCAGCACATTGCCGAAGCCGCACACTAACCGCCTCAAGGGTATGTTTCACGTGAAACACACTCTCGGGACTGAAGGACACGTTTCACGTGAAACCGATCGATCCCCGTCTGCTGCGCTACGCCCGTGCCACGCGTTTCTTCTTCGTGGCGGTCGTCCTTCTGGGCGGGCTCGGCGCCGGCCTGGTCATCGCCCAGGCCATGCTGATCGCCGAAGTCGTGGTCGGTGCCTTCCAGCAGGGAAAGTCGGCAAGTGACCTGGTCACGCCGCTGGCCCTGTTGGCCGGTGTGGCCGGTGGACGGGCGTTGGTCTCCTGGCTCACGGAGCTGGCGGCGCACAAGGCCAGCGCGGCGGTGAAGTCCGAGCTGCGGGAGCGGCTGGTCGAGCGGGCCGCGGTGCTGGGTCCCGGCTGGCTGAGCGGCCAGCGCACCGGCTCGCTGGTCACCCTGGCCACGCGCGGGGTCGACGCCCTGGACGACTACTTCTCGCGGTACCTCCCGCAGATGGGGCTCGCCCTGGTCGTTCCGGTGGCGGTGCTGGCGCGGATCGTCACCGAGGACTGGGTCTCGGCGGCGATCATCGTCGCCACCCTCCCCCTCATCCCGGTCTTCATGATGCTGATCGGCTGGGCCACCCAGTCCCGGATGGACCGCCAGTGGTCGCTGCTGTCCCGTCTCTCCGGACACTTCCTGGACGTGGTCGCGGGGCTGCCCACGCTGAAGGTGTTCGGCCGGGCCAAGGCGCAGGCCGAGTCCATCCGCAAGATCACCGGCGAGTACCGCCGCGCCACCATGCGGACCCTGCGGATCGCCTTCCTCTCCTCCTTCGCGCTGGAGCTGCTGGCCACCCTCTCCGTCGCGCTGGTCGCCGTCACCATCGGCATGCGGCTGGTGCACGGCGGGATGGACCTGTACATCGGCCTGGTCATCCTGATCCTGGCCCCGGAGGCGTACCTCCCGCTGCGCCAGGTGGGCACGCAGTACCACGCGGCGGCCGAGGGGCTGGCGGCCGCCGAGCAGATCTTCGCCGTGCTGGAGACGCCGGTCCCGGCCACCGGCACCGCGCCCGTCCGGGCCGGCTCCCTGGCCTTCGACTCCGTGACCGTCCGCTATCCCGGCCGCTCGGCGGACGCCGTCACCGACGTCTCCTTCTCCGTCGAACCCGGCGAGACCGTGGCCCTGATCGGGCCGAGCGGCGCGGGCAAGTCCACCCTGCTCAGCGTGCTCCTCGGCTTCGTCCGGCCCACCGATGGCCAGGCCCGCGTCGGCGGCACCGACCTCGCCGACCTCGACCTCGAGGAGTGGCGCTCCAAGATCGCCTGGGTGCCGCAGCGGCCGCACCTGTACGCCGGGACCATCGCGGAGAACGTACGCCTGGCCCGCCCCGACGCGGACGACACCGCCGTACGCCGGGCGCTGGCGGACGCCGGTGCGCTGGAGTTCGTGGACGCGCTCCCCGCGGGCGCCGACACCGTGCTCGGTGAGGACGGGTCCGGGCTCTCCGCAGGCCAGCGGCAGCGGCTCGCCCTGGCCCGCGCCTTCCTCGCCGACCGGCCGGTCCTGTTGCTGGACGAGCCCACCGCCGCGCTGGACGGCGCGACCGAGGCCGACGTCGTCGCGGCGGTACGACGGCTCTCCGCCGGCCGCACGGTGCTGCTCGTCGTGCACCGGCCCGCCCTGCTGGAGGTCGCCGACCGGGTCGTGCGGCTGGAGCTGTCCGAGCCGGCCGCCGCGCCCGAGCCGGTCATGGCCGAGATCCTCACCCCCGAAATCGCTGCCGCCGCGCTGGACGCCCACGTGCCCGAGCCCGCCGGCGGTGAAGCCTTCTTCCCCGAGCCGGACGACGCCGACGACGACCGGGACGAACCGGCGCCCGAGGAGGCGACGGCCCGTGCGCGGGGCATCCTGACCCGCGTCCGTTCCGTGGCAACCGCCCGGCGCGGCCGGCTGCTCTTCGCGCTGCTGCTCGGCAGCCTGGCCCTCGGCTGTGCCGTCGGTCTGATGGCGACCTCCGGCTGGCTGATCTCCCGCGCCTCACAGCAACCGCCGGTGCTCTATCTGCTGGTCGCGGTGACGGCCACCCGGTTCTTCGGCATCGGCCGCGCGGTCTTCCGGTACACCGAGCGACTGGTGTCGCACGACGCCGTGCTGCGCATGCTGGCCGACACCCGTGTCGCCGTCTACCAGCGGCTCGAGCGGCTGGCCCCGGCCGGGCTGCGCGGCACCCGGCGCGGCGATCTGCTCAGCCGGCTCGTCGCCGACGTGGACGCCTTCCAGGACTACTGGCTGCGCTGGCTGCTGCCCGCCGGTGTGGCGGTGGTCGTCTCCGCCGCCTCGGTCGGTTTCACCGCCTGGCTGCTCCCGGAGGCGGGAGCCGCGCTCGCCGTCGGCCTGCTGCTCGCCGGAGTCGGCGTCCCGCTGATCACCGCGGCGGTCGCCCGGCGCACCGAACGACGGCTG
>NZ_WWKH01000635.1:0-4119 GCF_009865595.1 Streptomyces sp. SID1328
TCGGCGCAGGAGCGGCCGGGAGGCCCGGCATGCCGGAGCCGCCGAGGACCGGTTCACCGGCCGGCATGGCAGGGGGCGTCAACTGGGGCGCATCCAACGGCGGTTGCGCCCCCGGCGCGGCCGGCAGCGCCGCCACGGGCGCGGCCGGAGGAAGCGCGGTCGTCGTACCCGCCGCCTCCAGTGCCGGGGTGGACGGCGTGCCGCCCGTCAGCTCGGCCACCGGACGCTGCGAGGAACCCGCGGGCAGCGCGGGCGTCTCGGGCGCGAGGCTGGGCAGGCCCAGTTCGGCGGCGGTCCAAGTGCGTTCCACGGCAGGGCCGTTGTCGGGCATCCGATCGGCGGGGAGCGCGGCGGGCACGGTCGGCCCGGCCTTCGCGCGGGCCGCGTCGAACCACTGGCGGGTCACGGCGTCGAGCGCGGGATCGGGACGGCTGCCGGAGCGCTTGGCCAACGGGACGCCCCGCCTGCGGGTGGCGGCCGCCATCGCGCGGGTGGCGTTGTAGTTGCCCGTCGCGTTCTCGGCCCGTGCGTAGAGGGAGTCGATCCGCTGCCGAACCTCTTCGTGACTCTCCGGCGCCATGGGAGACGACTCCTTCCTTGCCCCGCAGGGCAGTTGGGCCGGCGCGCCCGGAAGTCGGTCGAATCTCCCGTACCGGACGCCGCTGCGGGCTCCTGGGGACGGGGAGCCGGGCGGCCTGCGGTCAACCTAGCCAACTTGTGTCACTCGTGTGAAGGTCACCGGGTGGAATGTCCGATACGTATTTGTGATGTTCGCCGCCGTGTTCGGATGGGCACACTAGGCACCCGCGTGGCCGACTCCCCCGTACGGGTGCGCGCGTGACCCTATATGCCTCATCTGGCGCAGTTTTCTTGAGAGTTCGCCATGAAATCCGGGCCGGGCTGAACACACCGGTGCCACCCCGCGTATGGATGTGGGGCGCCACATGCCCCCACCGACCACGACTCGCAGGGGACGATCTTGGAACCGAACAGGCGCAGGCGCCCGACCGGCGCACGACGCGTGACCCTCGCCGCGGTCGCGCTGATGCTCGGCGGCGGCGGCCTCGTCGCGGCGAACGTCTACGCGTCGGCCAGCGAAGGCGGCTGGAGCGGACAGGGCTCCGGCGACGCGGCCGCCGCATCTCTCAGGTCGGCCGGCATGGCCACCATCGACTGCCCCGACGTCGGCGCCCGGCTGACCGACGTACCGGAGGCGGCCCGCGGGGACGTCGACCGTGAACTGGCCCAGTTGGACCAGCAGATCGCGGAGGCGTACCAGCGGCTCCAGCAGTCGGCGGACGCGCTCCGGCAGGACCCCGAGGCCGCCGACAACTCGGTGATGAACCCGCTGAAGGACAAGCGGACCGCCACCCTGGGCCGTATCGCCGACGCCATCGGCCGGGCCGGGAACCGCCCCGACCAGCTCGACGCGCTCGCCGCCTGCACCCTGCGCCCCGCCGAGGCGGCGCCCGGTGGCGAATCCGCCGCGCCCTCCCAGGGCGGGGACCCGAACCAGGGCCAGGGCCAAGGGCAGGGTCAGGGCCAGGGCCAGGGGCAGGGCCAGAACGGCGGCACCGGCCAGGGCGGCAACGGTCCCGTGGCCGCCGACTACGCGGACATCAACTCCGTACAGCCCAACGCTCCCAAGGCGCCCCCCGGTGGCACCTTCCGCACCGAGTGCGGGGTCAACGAGAACGGCCTGTTCAACTCGGACAACGTGATCGTGGCCCCCGGTGTCTCCAACGGCGCCCACCACTTCCACGACTACGTCGGCAACCAGTCCAACACCGCCTTCGCCAGCGACCAGGACCTCGCCGACGCCAGGACGAGCTGCGCCGACCAGGGCGACAGGTCCACGTACTACTGGCCGGTGCTGCGCCTGCAGAACGGCAAGCAGGAGCGGGACGCCGGGGCGCCGGGCGGCGGTACCGAGGGCAACGCGGGCCAGATCGTCACGCCCAAGGAGGTCACCCTGACCTTCGTCGGCAGCCCGAGCGGCAAGGTCACCGAGATGCCGCGGCTGCTGCGCATCATCACCGGTGACGCCAAGGCGTTCGTCAACGGACCCGCCAACGCCAACGCCTCTTGGAGCTGCACCGGGTTCGAGGACCGGCAGCTCAAGGACCAGTACCCGCTGTGCCCGGCGGGGAGCGACGTGGTGCGCAGCTTCCACTTCCAGAGCTGCTGGGACGGCCGCAATGCCGACAGTGCCAACCACCGCACCCATGTGGCCTTCGCCGACGCCCAGGGAAACTGCCCCGAAGGGTTCAAGGCCATCCCGCAGCTCGTCCAGCGGATCGTCTACGACGTGGACGCGCCGAGCCTGAACGACGGCGGTAAGAGCACCCCGCTGTTCGCGGTCGACTCCTTCCCGGAGCAGCAGCACAAGCCGGTCACCGACCACGGCGACTTCATCAACGTCTTCGACGAGGGCCTGATGCGCACGATGGTCGACTGCATCAACTCCGGCCGGAACTGCGGTCCCGGCGACGACGGCAAGGGCGACGACGGCAAGGGCGGGACGGCCGAGCCGAGCGAGCAGCCCGGTGGCGGTCAGAACACCGCCGAGCCGAGCGCGACCGCCGAGCCCGGGAAGCCCGCGGAGTCCCAGCCGGCGCAGTCGGAGCAGCCGGGCAGGCCCGACCAGCCGGCCCAGCCCGACCAGCCCGCCGGCACCGCCCCGGCCGGGCAGCCCGCGCAGTCCAACCCCGTCGAGGCCCCCCGCGTCGACGCCACGACCGCCCCGGCCAACACCACCAAGAACCAGGGCGGCACCCCCAAGCGGGACGAGTCCAGCGCCCCGGCCACCGCCGCCGCGCCCCAGGTCTCCGAGTCCTCCCCGGCGCAGGCCGCCGCCGTCACCACCCCGCCGCCCGCGAACCTGGAGCCGCAGGCCGTGGGCAACGGCGGCCTCGCCGAGACGGGAGCCAACCTGTGGCCCGCGGCCCTCGGCGTGCTGCTGGCCGCCTCCGGCCTGGTGATGCTCCTCCGCGCCCGGCGTCTGCGCTACTGAGCCCCGAGCCCCCGGTTCCCGTGCGGGAACCGGGGGTTCAGTGCGCCGTACGCCGGCAGTACAGGAACAGATGCGGCTCCGGACCGGCGTCGGCGTGGGCCGGCATGAAGGTGGCGTGCGCCTCGGACAGCACGGAGAACCCCGCGTCGGTGGCGAGCTGGGCGAAGTCGTCGGGGGAGAAGCTGCTCACCCGTACCGGCTGCCCCATGAACTCGGTCTCCGCGTCGGCCACGTCCACCGGCACCGTGGCCAGCACCGCGAGACCGCCCGGCCGCAGCGCCCGCGCCAGCGAGGTGAGGACGTCCCGCTGTTCGGCGCGGGACATCTGGAGCAGCGAGAAGTACACGCAGACCGCTTCGAAGGACCCTTCCTTTAGATCCAGTTCACGGATGTCGGCCACCTTGAACTCGGCGTCCGGCACCTGGCGCGCGGCCAGCTCGACCATCACCGGTGACACGTCGACCCCCAGCACCCGGTGTCCGGCCCGTGCGAGTGCCTCGGCGGTGGGCCGGCCGGTGCCGCTGCCCACGTCCAGCACCCGGCTGCCCGGCATCAGGTGGTCCACCAGCCAGCTCAGCGAGGCCAGATGCGGCCCGGAGGCGGCGAACGCCTGCTCATAGGCGATGCCCAGCGTGTCGAACACCACCGCCGCCGGTGCCCGCTGCTCTTCCTCTGCCAAGACGGCTCCTCTCACGTTCCCTACCGGTGCCCGGCATCGTCGCACCCATACCCGCACTCCGGGCAGCCCTGTTTGCGGACCGGAGCGCAGGCAGGGCAGGGTGCGGGCGTGCCCACCTTGCTGATCATCCACCACACGCCGTCGCCGAACTGCCAGGAACTCTTCGAGGCCGTCGTGTCCGGCGCCACGGCGCCTGAGATCGAGGGCGTCCGCGTCGTCCGCCGCGCCGCCCTCGCCGCGACCGCCTCCGACGTGCTGGCCGCCGACGGCTACCTCCTCGGCACCCCGGCCAACCTCGGTTACATGTCCGGCGCCCTCAAGCATTTCTTCGACCAGATCTACTACCCGTGCCTGGACGACACCCGGGGCCGCCCCTTCGGCTACTGGGTGCACGGCGGCAACGACGTGACCGGCGCCGTCCGCGCGG
>NZ_WWKH01000007.1:0-5741 GCF_009865595.1 Streptomyces sp. SID1328
ACCGCGGCCGCGCCGAGCAGCGCCACGGTCGCGCCCGCCGCGCCGGCCGCCGTGGCGTCCTTGCGGCCGAGTCTGCGCCCGGCGACGGTGTGCCGGCCGGAGACCTCTTCCAGCAGTTCCGCGAGCACTTCCTCGTTCGTCCAGCGGGGGCGCCACCCGGCCGAGTGCAGCCGGCTGCCGCTGACCACCCACGGGTACATCGTGTACGCCAGGTCGCCCGCCGGGGACGGGGTGAGCCCGATCCGGTGCAGCCGGGCGGCCGCGCCGAGGGCGACCGCCGAGGGCAGCTCCATGCGCCGGATGCCGCTCAGCTCCTCGACCTCCTCCTGCTCCAGCCAGCCGTCGCAGCCGACGGCGAGTTCCCCGTCGACCTTCTCCAGCACGGCGTACTCCAGCGCCGTGCACAGGTCGTCGACGTGGCAGAACTGCCAGGCGGGGCGGGAGTCCGCGACCACCAGCAGCCGGGGCGACTCGAAGTACCGGGTCAGCGCGGTGTCGGTGCCGCCGACCAGCAGGGCGGGGCGTACGACGGTGACGTTGAGGCCGGGGTGCGCGCGGGGCGCGCGGCGGGCCAGGCGCTCGATCTCCAGCAGGTCGGCGACCCCGGTGGCCTCGGCGGTGGCGCGCAGCTCGGCGTCCTCCGACAGCGGCAGCTCGTTGTCGGGCAGCGCGCCGTAGACCATGGCCGACGTGCACAGCACAACCCGGTGCACCCCGGCGGCGGCCGCCGCGGTGAGCACGGTCTGGGTGCCGCGCACGTTGTACGCCGTGCGGGCCGCCGCGTCGCTGCCCAGGTCCAGGTCGAGCGCGAGGTGCACCACGACGTCGGCTCCGCGCAGCTTCTCCGCGATGGCCGGGTCCCGCACGTCGAGGATGTGCCACTCCGCCTCGGCGCATTCCCCGCGCCGCTCGTCGATGGCCACGACCTGCCGGATCTCCTCGGACGCCGCGAGCCGCTCGGTGAGCAGCGCGCCGATCCCGGTGGCGGCGCCGGTGACCGCGACGACGGGCCCGCGCACCGCGGGCGAGGGCGATGCGGGCGGAGATGAGGGGTTTCGCGCTGCGCGAACCTGCGGATCTGGGGAACTCACCGGGCGTCTCCAGCGGTTGTCTTCAGTACGAGCGCGGACGACGCGCCCGTACCAGGTGCATCCATCCTGCCGCAGCCCATCTGTGGGCGAAGCACCGAGGCCCTATCCGGTCCGGGTGTCTACGCTGGGTGGTGAAGTCGGGCAGCCGCGCCGCCGGAGAGAACCGGTGGCCTTACCAGCCGAGGAACCCCGTGAGTGACACCCCATTCGGATTCGGCCTTCCGCCGGAGGAGCCGGACGACGGCGACGAGGGCAAGAAGAAGGACCAGCAGAGCGGTGGTGGGCAGGAGCCGGCCAACCCGTTCGGTTTCGGCGGTCTGCCGGGAGCCGGGGGCTTTGGCGGTCCCGGCGCCGACAATCCGCTCGCCGCGATGTTCGGCTCTCTGAACCCCAATGACCTGGGCGCGGCGTTCCAGCAGCTCGGCCAGATGCTCTCCTACGAGGGCGGCCCGGTGAACTGGGACATGGCCAAGCAGATCGCCCGCCAGACGGTCGCCCAGGGCACCCAGGACGGTGTCAAGGACGCGAGCGTCGGCCCGTCCGAGCGCTCCGCGGTCCAGGAGGCCGTGCGTCTGGCCGACCTGTGGCTGGACGACGCCACCTCGCTGCCCTCCGGCGCCAACACCTCCGTGGCCTGGTCGCGCGCGGAGTGGGTCGAGGCGACCCTCCCGGCCTGGAAGGAACTGGTCGACCCGGTCGCCGAGCGGGTCGGCGCGGCCATGGGTGACGTCCTGCCGGAGGAGATGCAGGCCATGGCGGGCCCGCTGATCGGCATGATGCGCTCGATGGGCGGCGCCATGTTCGGCACCCAGATCGGGCAGGCCGTGGGCGTGCTCGCGGGCGAGGTCGTCGGCTCCACCGACATCGGTCTGCCGCTGGGACCGGTGGGCAAGGCCGCGCTGCTCCCGGTCAACATGGAGGCGTTCGGCAAGGACCTGGGCATCCCCATGGAGGAGGTGCGTCTGTACCTCGCTCTGCGCGAGGCGGCCCACCAGCGCCTCTTCGCCCACGTGCCGTGGCTGCGCTCGCACCTGTTCGGCGCGGTCGAGGGATACGCGCGCGGCATCAAGGTCGACACCGCCAAGCTGGAGGACGTGGTCGGCCAGTTCGACCCGCAGAACCCCGAGCAGCTTCAGGACGCGCTCCAGCAGGGCATGTTCCAGCCCGAGGACACGCCCGAGCAGAAGGCGGCCCTGGCCCGGCTGGAGACGGCGCTCGCGCTGGTCGAGGGCTGGGTGGACGCGGTCGTCCACGCGGCCGCGAAGCCGCGCCTGTCCTCCGCCGACGCGCTGCGCGAGACGCTGCGCCGCCGTCGCGCGAGCGGCGGTCCGGCGGAGCAGACCTTCGCCACGCTGATCGGTCTGGAGCTGCGCCCGCGCCGCCTGCGCGACGCCTCCCGCCTGTGGGCCTCGCTCACCGACGCCCGCGGGGTCGACGGCCGGGACGACCTGTGGCACCACCCGGACATGCTGCCGACGGCCACCGACCTGGACGACCCGGACGGCTTCGTCCACCGCGAGCAGATGGACTTCTCCGAGCTGGACAAGATGCTCGGCGAGGCGGCCGGCGGCGGGGCGGAGAAGCCCGGCCTGAAGAAGGACGAGGGTGACGAGGGCAAGGGCGACAAGAGCGAGTGAGCCTGTACGACGACGCGGTCCTCGTGCTCAAGGGGTACGAGGACCAGCCCGAGCTGCGTGACGCCTACCAGGCCCACCTCGCCGCCCACCCGGACGGCATCTGGCGGTCCTGCGACGCGGGGCACCTCACGGCCAGCGCGCTGGTGATCGACCCGGAGCACGGCCGGGTGCTGCTCACCCTGCACAGGAAGCTGCGGATGTGGCTCCAGATGGGCGGCCACTGCGAGCCCGGTGACATCTCCATGGCGGGCGCGGCCCTGCGCGAGGCGACGGAGGAGTCCGGCATCGCCGGGCTGACCCTGCTCCCCGGCGGCCCGGTCCGGCTGGACCGGCACGCGATCCCGGCCCCCTGCAACTGGCACCTCGACGTGCAGTACGCGGTGCTGGCCCCGCGCGGCGCCGAGCACGCGATCAGCGACGAGTCGCTGGACCTGCGGTGGTTCCGCTACGACGAGGTCGCCGACGTGGCGGACGAGTCGGTGGTACGGCTGCTGGAGGCTACGCGGGCGCGGCTGTGAGACGGGGTGCGGTACGGAGGGCCTGGATCTGAACGGGGCTCGGAGCCGCACCCGGTTCGGCTCTGAACGTGTAAGGGGCGCCCGCCAACTGTGGGCGCCCCTTACGTTCGCCTCGTCACGTCCGGCGCACGCGCGCTCAGCTCCAGACGTTGCCCTGGTTCTGCCCGCGCGCGCCCTGCTGGCCCATGCCGAACTGGGCCGCGACCCCGCCGCCTATCTGCGCGTGCTGGGGCGGCAGCAGTTCGCTGGGCTGGACCAGGGCGAAGCCGGAACCCATGAAGCTCAGCTCCCAGCCCTCGCCCGTACTGCCGCGCCGCCGCCACACCCCGGACGAATGGGTCTGGGCCTGCATCTGCACCCGCAGCGAGGTGGACCAGGCGACGATGGCGTCCGCGTCGCAGTTGACGTACCGGTCCGGCGTGACCTGCATCAGCAGGGGCGTGCCGGAGGTCATCAGGGCGACCTTGCCGCGGCCGGTGATGTTCAGCTGGTACTTGCCCGAGCCGGAGATGCCGTAGAGGCTGTCCACCGCGATGACCTCGTGGTGCAGCGAGGAGTCCATGGCGAGGACGTAGGAGCTGTCCACGGTCAGGCCCTCCTGCTCCACGTCCAGCAGATGGACGTGCTGGGCGAGATTGGCGAGGTAGACGGTGCCCTGGCCGTGACAGCGCATCAGGTCCAGGCCCTCGCCGGTGTGGGCCCGCGCCCGGCGCTGGCCCTGGCTGCGGTACTCGGCGTCGAACTCGACCAGGCCCTGGTAGGCGACCATGGCGCCCTTGCGGGCCAGCAGGTCGTCATGGCCCTCCAGGGCGACGCGGAGCATCTGCGCGTTCTGCAGGCTCCAACGCTCCTGGGTCTGGGAGTCGTTGTGCGCGAAAAGCGGGCTCTGCATGGTGTCTGTGCTCCCCCTCAGCCCCGGAACCGGAGGCGGTCGGTGCTGTCCTCGCTGGGCTGGACGACGACGATGCCCGTCCCGGAGAACGCCATCTGGTACGCCTCGCCGCTGCCCCGGCCGATCAGCGACTGCGCCTTGAAGCTGCGCTTGCCCTTCACCTTCAGGTTCGGGGACCACGCCACGAGCGCGTCCGGGTCGACGTACGTCTCGTCCTCGCCGCCCCCGCAGTCCACCACGATCGGGGTGCCGCGCGAGGTCAGCGCGACCCAGCCCTGCCCGGAGATCCTGGTGTTCCACAGGCCCTGTCCGGCGAACTTGGCGAGCCCCTTCACCCGCTCCACGCCCCAGGTCAGGCCCGCGTCGAAGGCGAGCAGGTTGGTGGCGTTGACGGAGATGCCGTCGCCGTTCAGGTTGATCACGACCACGTCGGCGCCGTAGTCGGCGAGGTAGAGCAGCCCGTCGCCCGAGCACTTCATCAGCGGGGCGCCCTCACCGGTCATCCAGTCGCGGGCGATCTGGCGGACGGCGGGCGGGTTGGGCTCGTACTGGATGAAGCCCTCGTAGGCGATCATCGAGCCCACGCGCGCGAGGAGGTCGTTGCCGGTCTGCATGGCGACCTTCAGCATGTGGCTGCCGTGGTTCTCCATGCGGGCGGTGACGGGTGCGGGGGCGAAGCCCGCGAGCGGCTGGTTCATGACGGGCTCCCTCAGACCTCGTACGGCTGGACGACGATGAAGTTGCCGGGTGCGCCCCGGAACTGGAGGTTCACGCTCTCCCCCGTGTCGCCCGCGTAGGCGTTGCGGCGCATCCGGACCTGGCTGGAGACGATCACCTGTGAGGCGGCCGACCAGGCGACCACCGCGTGGCAGTCGGCGAAGGTCGTCGGCGTCACCGGCAGCACGACGGGCGTGCCGTGCGTCTTGACGACGAGGGTGCCGGTGCCCTGGAACTGCATGGTGAACAGCGCGCCGCCGGGAATGCCGTGGCCCTCGATGCGGCGGACCTCGTACTGGAGGCTCTCGTCGAAGGCGAGCACGTTCTCGGCGGAGACGCAGATCGCGTCGCCCTGCAGCTCGACCGGGTGGAGGTGGGTGGAGTTGTCGGCGAGGAACACCTGTCCCTGGCCGGTGCAGCGCATCAACTGCATCTCCTGGCCGGTGGCGTTGCCCACGAGCCGGCCGGTGATTCCGGCGCCCTTGTAGCTGAAGTCGACCTTGCCCTGGTAGAGCACCATGCTGCCCTGCCGGGCCAGTACCGGCTGGCCGCCGGCACCCAGGTCGACGCGGATCAGCTTGTGGTTCTGCTGGGTCCAGCGCTGCCCGGTGGGCGCCTCCTTGAACTTCTGGAGCGCGGCGCCCACTCCGGCCGCGCCCTGGGGCGCACCCTGCGGGACGCCGTAGGAGGGGGTGCCCTGGCCGGGGACCTGGCCGTAGCCGGGGGGCATGGGAGCGGACGGCGGGCCGCCGTGGGAGGGCGGCGAGTTGTAGCCGGGCGGTGCGGGGGCCGCCGGGGACTGGCCCGGACCCTGGCCGTAGCCGGGCGGGGCCGGTGCGGCCGGGGGCTGGCCGTAGCCCGGTGGCAGGGGTGCGCTCGGCGGGGC
>NZ_WWKH01000065.1:0-9603 GCF_009865595.1 Streptomyces sp. SID1328
CCCAGTCGAGGAGGGCCGCGGTCTGCTCGTACACCGCGTTGCTGCCCTCGGCCGGGTGCATCACGGTGACCAGCAGAGTGCGCCCGCCACGGGTGGCGGCGCCGGTGAAGGTGTTGCCCGCGTGGCTGGTGTAGCCGTTCTTGACGCCGAGCAGCCCCGCGTACGGCCGCAGCCCCCACGCGCCGGTGAGCAGGCGGTCGGTGTTCTGGATCTGGAAGGTCTTCTTGCCGCCCGCCGGGAAGTCGGCGGTACGTGTCCCGCAGTGGCGCCGGAAGTCGGCGTTCTTCAGCCCGGCGCGGGCGAACAGCGTGAGGTCGTACGCCGAGGAGATCTGACCCTTGTGGTCGAAGCCGTCCGGGCTGACCACATGGGTGTCGAGGGCGTGCAGGTACTCGGCCCTGGCCTGCATCTCGGCGACCGTGCGGGCGATCCCGCCGTTCATGTGGGCCAGCACGTGCACCGCGTCGTTGCCCGAGCGCAGGAACACGCCCTGCCAGAGCTGCTCGACGGTGTACGTGGTCCCGGCCTGGACGCCGACGAGGCTGGACCCGGACGGTATGTCGGCGAGGTCGGCCTCGGTGACCCGGTACCGCTGCTCGGGGGCGAACTTGGGCAGCACGGTGTCCGCGAACAGCATCTTCAGCGTGGACGCGGGCGCGAGCCGCCGGTGCGCGTTGTACGAGGCGAGCACCTCCCCGGTGTCCCGGTCGGCGACGAGCCACGCCTGCGCGGTGAGCTTCTTCGGCAGCCCGGCCGCCCGTACCTGGACCCCGCCGAGCCCGAGCCGCTCACCGCCCACCCAGCTCGCCCCCGCGGATCTCGCCCCGGCAGATCTTGCCCCGGCGGCGGAGGCGGGGACGGCGGCGGTCAGGGGGACGGCGGCCGCCGCGAGACCGAGAAGGGCACGTCGGCTGAGCGGGGAACATTCACGCACCCGGGGACCGTACACCGGCTCCGAACGGCCCTTACCCGGGGGAGGTGTTTCCCCGGCCAGGACTTTGCACTCTCATGGACGTCCGATGGACCGGTCGTGCGGCAGCCCCCGCCGAGCCCCTTTCCCCCTTATGCGTGGCCTGTCTCGAACCGCGAGATCCGCCCGTCGTCGGCCACGGTGAACGTCCACCGGGTCCGCATCTCGCCCCAGGTGTCGTTGCGGTACCGGGCGACGAGCGCGCGTCCGCCGCGGGACTCGTTGTCGACCTCCAGATGACCGTGGCTGGAGAAGATCTCCTGGTCGATCCAGACGGCGAGGTCGCGGTCGGTGCCGTCGTCGGCCATGGTCGCGCCGGGCGCGAGAAGGGACATGAAGCCTTCGCGGTCATGGGAGTTGACGGCGTGCACGAAGGCCCGTACGGCCGGGTCGCGCAGCTTGGCGGGCTGAATCGTCATGGCGTCAGGCTCACACCGCTCCCCGCGCCCTGCCACCGGACGTACCCCGCCCGCACCACCCGGACGCCCGGTCCGGGAGGCCGGACGGGGTACCCGGTGCGACGGTGGACGCAAGGGAAAGGGAGTCACCATGACCTGTTACGACCGACGCGACGTGGGCCTGCTGCTCCTCCGGCTGAGCACCGGCGGGGTACTGGCCGCGCACGGTGCGCAGAAGCTGTTCGGCTGGTTCGGCGGCCACGGGCTGGTGGGCACCGGCCAGTTCATGGAGTCCGTGGGCTACGCCCCGGGCAAGGCGAGCGCGACGGCGGCGGGGGTCGCGGAGGCGGGCGGCGGCGTCCTGCTGGCCCTCGGCCTGGCGACGCCCCTCGCCGGGGCGTCGGCGGCCGGCGCGATGGCGGGCGCGGCGGCCCTGCACGTCCCCAACGGCTTCTTCGCCCAGGAGGGCGGCTACGAGTACGCGGCGAGTCTCGGCCTGGCATCCGCCGGCCTCGCCGTCACCGGTCCCGGCCGCCTCTCCCTCGACCATCTCCTCGGCCACGTCTTCGACCGAAACTGGATGGTCCCCGCGGCCCTGGGCGTCACAGCGGCGGCCACGGCCCTGGTCATCGGCGCCCGCAACCGCCGGCTGCGGCAAACGGTGATCACTGAGCAGGAAGTGCTGTTCGAGGAGTAGAGCCCCGGGGGGCCTCTCGGGGGGGATACGACAGACGAGTCGGGCTGTACGCCGGGTTCTGTACCGGGGGCCCTCGCGGGCGTCCCGGTGACGGCCATCCATCTAGGGCCGGTGTTGCCACCGGCCTCGTGCGGTCTACCCGCGGACTCGGGCGGGCAGCCCTCGATCGTCCGCGCAGAAACACCGGGGTGTTTCCTTTTGACCTTGCTCCGGGTGGGGTTTACCTAGCTGCCCAGGTCACCCTGAGCACTGGTGGTCTCTTACACCACCGTTTCACCCTTACCCCGCGCCGAGGCGCGAGGCGGTCTGTTCTCTGTGGCACTGTCCCGCGAGTCGCCTCGGGTGGCCGTTAGCCACCACCCTGCCCTGTGGAGCCCGGACGTTCCTCGGGAAGCCCCGTAAGGGACTCCACGCGGCCGTCCGCCCGGCTCGTCTGCCGTGCCGACCATGGTACCGGGCCGGGCGGGCGGCACGGACCGGCGCCCGGGGCCCGTACGCTGGCGCGGAGGCCGAGAGAAGGAGTTGTCCGTGCTGGTCCTGCTGCCCCCGTCGGAGGGTAAGGCGTCCTCGGGCCGGGGTGCCCCGCTGAAGCCCGATTCGCTGTCCCTGCCCGGTCTCGCCGCCGCCCGGCAGGCCGTGCTCGCCGAGCTGGTGGAGCTGTGCGCCGGGGACGAGGAGAAGGCCCGCGAGGTACTGGGACTGAGCGAGGGACTGCGCGGCGAGGTCGCCAAGAACGCCGCTCTGCTCACGGCCGGCGCCCGCCCGGCGGGCGAGATCTACACCGGCGTCCTCTACGACGCCCTCGGCCTGGCCACCCTCGACCCCGCCGCCAAGCGCCGCGCGGCCCGCTCGCTGCTGGTGTTCTCCGGCCTCTGGGGCGCGGTCGGCGTCACCGACCGCATCCCCTCCTACCGCTGCTCGATGGGCGTCAAGCTGCCAGGTCTCGGCGCGCTGGCCGGGCACTGGCGGGCGCCGATGGCCGAGGTGCTGCCCGAGGCGGCAGGGGGCGGGCTCGTACTGGACCTGCGCTCCGCCGCGTACGCCGCCGCCTGGAAGCCCAAGGGCGAGGTCGCGGGGCGCACCGCGACGGTACGGGTGCTGCACGCGCCCACCCGCAAGGTGGTCAGCCACTTCAACAAGGCGACCAAGGGCCGTATCGTCCGCGCGCTGCTCACCGAGGGGGCCGCGCCGAAGGGCCCCGCCGAGCTGGTCGTCGCGCTGCGGGACCTCGGGTACGAGGTGGAGGCGGCGGCGCCGGAGAAGGCCGGGAAGCCATGGGCACTGGATGTGCTGGTGGACGAGGTGCACTGAGCGGTCACCGAGCCTCGTTGCAGCATGTGCAACGTTCGTTGCGCACGCTGCTTCCCCTGGGCACGATGGCGTCCATGACCTCACCCGCGCCCTCCCCCGCCTCCGTACTGGACCTCGCGCCCGTCCTCCCCGTCGTCGTGCTCTCCGACGCCGCCGACGCCGTGCCGCTGGCGCGGGCGCTGGTCGCCGGGGGGCTGCCCGCGATCGAGGTCACGCTGCGCACGCCGGCCGCGCTGGACGGCATCCGGGCCATCGCCGAGGAGGTGCCCGAGGCGGTGGTGGGCGCCGGGACGGTGATCACGCCCGACCAGGTGAGCCGTTGCGTGGCGGCGGGGGCGCGGTTCCTCGTCTCCCCCGGCTGGACCGAGTCGCTGCTCGCCGCGATGCGGGAGTCCGGGGTGCCGTTCCTGCCGGGAGTGTCGACCACCTCGGAGGTGGTGGCGCTGCTGGAGCGCGGGGTGCGCGAGATGAAGTTCTTCCCGGCGCGGGCCGCGGGCGGTACGGCGTATCTGAAGTCCCTCGCCGGGCCGTTGCCCGACGCCCGCTTCTGTCCCACGGGCGGGATCGCGCAGGCGAGTGCGCCGGAGTATCTGGCGCTGCCCAACGTGGGCTGCGTGGGCGGCAGCTGGATGGTCCCGGCGGACGCGGTGGCCGCCGGGGACTGGGCCCGGATCGAGGAGCTGGCGCGGGGTGCGGCCGGGCTCAGGGACGCAAGGGGGACGTGTCGTTGAACAGCCGTACGCTCGCGTTCCCGTCGGCGTAGTACGCCACCGCCGACAGCGAGGCGGCCGACAGCTCCATCCGGAAGAGGGACTCGGGCGGGGCGCCCAGGGCGAGGCGCAGCAGGGTCTTGATGGGCGTGACGTGGGTGACCAGCAGCACCGTACGGCCCGCGTACTCGGTGACCAGCCGGGCGCGGGTCTCCTCGATCCGCTCGGCGGTCTCCGCGAAGCTCTCGCCGCCACCGGTGGGACGCGCCTCCGGGTCGCCGAGCCAGGCGGTCAGGTCGTCGGGGTAGCGCTCGCGGGCCTCCCCGAAGGTCAGCCCCTCCCACGCGCCGAAGTCCGTCTCGCGCAGCCCGTCGTCCACGCGCACGTCCAGCCCCAGCCGGGCGGCGACGATCCCGGCGGTCTCCCGCGTGCGGGCCAGGGGCGAGGCGACGACCGCCTGTACGGTTCCCCGCCGAGCCAGCGCCTCCGCCACCAGCCGCGCCTGCTCCCGCCCCACCTCGGACAGCGCGGGATCACTCCCCCCGCTCCCGGAGAACCGCTTCTGCGGAGTGAGCGGCGTCTCCCCGTGCCTGAGCAGCACGAAGGTCGCTGGCGCCGGTGACGCTGCGGGAGTCCTTGGCCTGCTCGGGCGACATGTAGGCGGGGGTGCCGACCGCGACGTTCGTCATCGTCAGCCGGGTGTTGGACACCCCGGAGGCGATGCCGAAGTCGATGACGCGGGGGCCGTCCTCGACCACCAGCACGTTGGACGGCTTAAGGTCGCGGTGGACCAGGCCCGCGCCGTGGATGGACTGGAGCGCCTCGGCCACGCCCGCCGCGAGCCAGCGCACCGCCTGGGCCGGGAGCGGCCCGCACTCGTTCACTATCTCCTCGAGCGAGGGCGCGGGGACGTACGCGGTGGCCAGCCAGGGCACCGCCGCGCGCGGGTCGGCGTCGACGACCGCGGCCGTGTAGAAGCCGGAGACCGCGCGGGCCGCCTCCACCTCGCGGGTGAAGCGGACCCGGAAGAGCTGGTCCTCGGCCAGCTCCGTGCGGACCGTCTTGATGGCCACCCGCCGCCCCGACGCCGAGCGCGCCAGATAGACCAGCCCCATGCCGCCGGCGCCCAGCCGGCCCAGCACCTCGAACGGCCCGATCCGCCGCGGATCGTGCTGCGTAAGCTGATCCACCACTTGCCTGCCACCTCCCCGTACGAGCCGCGTCTTCCGCCTTTGGACGCGACCGAAGTGCAGCGTCTCACCACCGCACCGCCCTGGCGGCACGCACCCCGATTCTTCCTGGCCGGGCGGCCGGTTGCGAACCCGGTGGCGAATCGGGGTGTCTCGTGCCCTATCCCGTCATTTCACCGCCCCCGCGGCGTCCCGTCACCGGGTCAGCAGCGCGAACGACGCCCCTTGATTGTCCGTGACGACCGCCACCCGTCCGTACGACGCGTCGAAGGGCGGCACCTGGACCCGGCCGCCGAGCCGCCGCACGGTGTCGAGGGCGGCGTCGAGGTCGCCGACGCGGAAGTGCACGAGGAAGTGCGCGGGCATCTCGGCCGGGAAGACGTCGGTGATCAGGGCGCGGCCGAAGTCGGGTTCGGCGCCGGAGCCGAACAGGGCCTCGTGGAAGAGGTCGCCGTAGAAGGTGTTCGCCGCGCGGGGTTCGGGGGTGTACAGCTCGGTCCACACGAAGGCGCCCGGCTCACCGCGGCGCCCGAAGCCGGGGTGGCCGTCGGACTGCCACAGCCCGAACACCGCGCCCTCGGGGTCAGTGACCAGGGCGGCGGCGCCGAGGTCGGCCACGGCGAAGGGGCCGGAGATCAGGCGGCCCCCGGCATCCGTGATTCTCCGGGCCAGGGCGCGGGCGTCCGGGGTGGCGAAGTACACCGTCCAGACGGTGGGCATCCGGCCGTCGGTCTTGGGCGCGAGCGAGGCGACCGGTTCGCCGTCCAGCCGGGCCCAGACGGAGGCGCCGGGGGCGTCCTCGTCGTCGAAGGTCCACCCGAACAGCTCGCCGTAGAACCGCTTGCCCGCCTCGACGTCGGGGAGCTGGGCGTCCGCCCAGCTGGGGGTGCCCTCTCCGTACATCGATGCGCTGTTTTCGGCCATGTCGCCAAAGTAACCGGGACCCGCGCACCCCGCAGGACCAGGGAAAGCTTGCCTTCACCGAGGTCGCACCCCATTTGCAGTCGGCCAAATCGCGCTCCTGCCCCCCGTCGGTAAGCTGACGGCATGACAGGACAAGTGCGTACCGTCGACGGCCGGGTGGCCGGCCGGCGTGGGCAGGCGACCCGGCAGAAGCTGCTCGACTGCCTCAGCGAGATGCTCAGCTCCTCCCCGTACCGAGATGTCAAGGTCATCGATGTCGCGCGGAAGGCGGGCACCTCGCCCGCGACCTTCTACCAGTACTTCCCGGACGTCGAGGGTGCCGTCCTGGAGATCGCCGACTCGATGGCCGCCGAGAGTGCCGAGCTGACCGAGCTGCTGGCGGGCCGGACCTGGACCGGCAAGGCCGGGTGGCAGACCGCGCAGGACCTGGTGGACGGCTTCCTTGACTTCTACCGGCGCCACGACGCGATCCTGCGCGTGGTCGACCTGGCGGCTGCCGAGGGCGACAAGCGGTTCAACAAGCTGCGGATGAGGATCCTCAACGCGGTCTACGGTTCCCTCTCCGAGGCGATCACCGAGCTGAAGTCCAAGGGCCGGGTGGACAAGGACGTGAACCCGGCGGCGATCGCCGGTTCCCTCGTCACCATGCTGTCCTCGGTCGCGGCCCACCAGAAGGGCTTCACCGCCTGGGGCGTGAAGCAGACCGAGATCAAGCCGAACCTGGCCCTGCTGATCTACCTGGGAGTCACCGGCAAGAAGCCCACGAAGTAGCGACCGGCGCTCGCACCGGCCCCAAGTCCTGTCTGGCAGGCGGTGGTCCACCTCGGCGTGGACCACCGCCTGTCGCCGTGTCCGGGGACGGATACTCGGCGCATGGCACACGACGAACTCGACGGACTGCTGCGCTCCCTGAAGGTCTGGTCCCCGGACACCACCGAGCTGCGGCCCTTCGACCCGGACACCGCTCCCCCGACCCCGCTGCCCCTGTTCACCGCCTGGCTGGCCGACGCGGCGCGAGCGGGCCAGCCCGAGCCGCACGCCATGTCCCTGGCGACGGTGGACGAGGAGGGCCGTCCGGACGTGCGCGTCCTGCTGCTGCACGGCGCCGATGCCGACGGCTGGACCTTCGGCACCCACTCCACCAGCCGCAAGGGCCGCGACCTGATCGCCCACCCCTACGCCGCCCTCGCTTTCTACTGGCCCGCGCTGGGCCGCCAGGTCCGCGTCCGCGGCCCGGTCACGGCCGCCCCCGCCGAGGCCGCCCGGGCCGACCTCCAGGCCCGCTCCACCGGCGCCCTCGCCGCCGCCCTCACCGGCCGCCAGAGCGAGGAGCTGGCCTCCCTGGACGACCTGCGCCGGGCCTCCGAGGCCGCCTGGTCCCACGCCCGCGAGCACCCCACCGCCCCGGCCCCCACCTGGACCCTCTACCGCCTCCACCCCCGCTCGGTGGAGTTCTTCCAGGGCGACCCCGACCGCCGTCACGTCCGCCTGGAGTACCGGCGCACGGAGTTCGGCTGGGAGCGGCGGCTGCTGTGGCCGTGAGGGGCGTCAGCCGGCCGGAGCCGCGAACGTCCAGGTGGCGAAGTCCGCGACGGGGCGGTAGCCGAGCCGCTGGTAGAGCCGGTTGGAGACCGGGTTGGCCAGGTCGGTGAAGAGCAGCACCTCGGCCCTCGTCGCCGCCGCCCGCGCACTCACCTCGGCGGTGACCGCGCCCGCGTAGCCGTGGCCGCGCAGGGCGGCAGGGGTGTAGACGGGGGCCACCCGGATCTGCCCGGCGCTCTCCGGCAGGTTCCCGGCGAGGGAGACCGGGGTACCGTCCGGGGTCTCCCAGAGGGTGGCGCCGCCGTGCGCGAGGCGGGAGTCGACCCACTGGGCGGGGTCCTGGCGAATCCGGCCGCCGGTGTCGGCCGCGAACTCCACGTACCAGCGGGCCAGCAGCTCCCGGTCGGCCGCGTCCGCCACTCGGGCGCGGCCCGGCGGGATGCGGTCGGGCGGGGTCAACCCGGCCAGGCGGTAGAGCCGTTGGCGCTCGGACTGCTCGGTGCTCGCCCCGGTGCGCTGCTGCCAGGCGGTGGCGAAGGCGGCCGCGGTCTCCCGCTCGGCCCACACGCCGGGGACCTGGTGGCCCGCTTCCGTGAGCCGGCCGGCCAGCGCGGCCGCGTCCGGCGGGCCGAGCGGGGTGAGCTGGATCGGGTGGGGCGGGGTGTGCAGCAGGGTCGCCCGAACCGGGCCGCCCGCGTCGCGCAGCACGCCGAAGCGAGGCGGCTCGGCGCCGTGGGCGTACGGACCACGGGTGCGCAGCGCCTCGGAGACCGTGAGCGTGACGGTGTGCAGGGCGGGTCTGGAGCGCAGGAAGTCACCTGCGGTGCGCAGGAATTCGTCGAGGTCGTCGGTCAACTGCCAGTCACAGGGCTCCATGTGCACATCCTCGGTCCCGGACATCCCCACACGCGTGGCGATTTCGTTCGCGGCGTGGGCGTTCCGGTGCGGTCTGTCCCCATGCCGTACACAGCCGTGATCAATCCGCAACCGATTCCGGTCTTGACCGAGACCCATCAATCGGGTGGGTGAATACGCTCGCGCTATGGCCGACTCGCGTCCCTCGTTCACGGACCTCTCCGCGACCCCCGCCGACCGTCCCGTCTATGTCGTCGGGGCGGGTCCGGGCGGGCTGGCGGTCGCGTACGCGTTGCGGGCGCGCGGGGTGCGGGCGGTGGTGCTGGAGAAGAGCGACCGAGTGGGGGCGTCCTGGCGGCGGCACTACGACCGGCTCCGGCTGCACACCACCCGGCGGCTGTCGGCGCTGCCGGGCCTCGCGATGCCGCGCAGGTTCGGACGGTGGGTGGCGCGGGACGACGTGGTCCGGTACCTGGAGAAGTACGCGGAGCACCATGAGCTGGAGATCGTCACCGGCGTCGAGGTGTTCCGGGTGGAGAAGGCCGCGGACGGAGCGGGCTGGCTGCTGCACGCCTCCGGCGGCCGCGAGCTGACCGGTGCCGCCGTGGTGGTCGCCACCGGCCACAACCACACCCCGCGCCTGCCGGAGTGGCCCGGCGCCGAGGGCTACGAGGGGGAGCTGCTGCACGCCTCGTCCTACCGGAACCCCAAGCCGTACGAGGGCCGGGACGTGCTGGTGGTCGGGGTCGGCAACACCGGGGCGGAGATCGCCGTGGACCTCGTGGCGGGCGGTGCCTCGCGGGTGCGGCTGGCGGTACGGACGGCGCCGCACATCGTGCGCCGCTCCACGGCCGGCTGGGCGGCCCAGTACACCGGGATCGTGGTGCGGCGGCTGCCGGTGCGGCTGGTGGACCGGCTCGCCCGGCCCCTGGCCCGCCTCAGCACCCCGGACCTCTCCGCGCACGGGCTGCCGCGTCCGGAGGCCGGGCTGTACAGCAGGGTCCGG
>NZ_WWKH01000636.1:0-8423 GCF_009865595.1 Streptomyces sp. SID1328
GGGGAAGGCGGAGGTCAGGGCGGCGACACCCGCAGTGACGGCGACGGCCACGTTCAGCACGTAGTCCAGCACCAGCGAGGCCGCGGCAACCAGACTCGTCCGCGCCCCCAGATGCGTCTTCGCCACGGCGTAGGAGCCGCCGCCGTCCGGGAAGGCCGCGATGACCTGACGGTAGGAGGCCACGAGCACCGCCAGCAGGGCGGCGATGGCCAGCGTGACAGGCATCGTGAAGCCCAGTCCGTGCGCGCCGGCGGTGGCCAGGACCAGGACGATCGCCTCCGGGCCGTACGCCACCGACGCCATGGCGTCCAGCGACAGCGCGGCCAGGCCGGTGACGGCGGTCAGCCGGTGGCGTTCACCGGCATCCGGGGGTTCCTCGCCGGCGGGAACGGCATCCGGCTGCTTGGTGGTCAGGACGGACATGGGTGCGTGCTCCTTCTTCCCTGAGCCGCGCACGAAGGTCGAAGCGCGCGGGTGCACTCAGGTTCTGACCGATTCCCGCCGCATCCCACTGCTCCTTGCGGCATCTTCGCGCCCAAGCGGCCGACCTTGACGGGACCTTGACGGGCATCTCCGTCAGGTCCGCATCAAGGTCCGCCGATCCGCTTCCCCAGGTCACTACCGTCTGCACCATGGGATGCCCTGACGTATCAGGTGAGGCGGCGAACGAGCTGGAGTGGACGCGGGAGTTGTGGAGCGCCGTCCGCTGCGCCGCCGCGCTGCTCCTGCTCCTGCTCCTGCTCGACTGGGGAACCGGCCGGATCGCCCCGTGGCGCGCCGCACTGTGGCTCGCTCTCTCCGGCCTGCTCTTCGTCGTGCTGTATCCCGCCCGGGTGTCCGCCGGCGGGAACTGGCTGGCTTCGCGCCGGCTGGCGCGCGAGCGCCGGGTACGGACAGACCTGCTGGTGTCGGTCCGCTGCCTGGACGGCATCTCCGCGCGGCTCCTGCTGCGTGACGCGCTGGGTGGCCGCGTCGAGATCGATCCCGAGGTCCTGGTACGCAACCCGCAGCTGTGGGTCCGTCTGAACGAGGGCGCGCGGAAGGCGGCGGCCGACGGTCTGCTGCTGTGCGGGCAGACCGCGCTGCGCCGCCTCTCGGCCCGCATGGACAGCGAGGCGGCGCTGGCCGTGTTCAAGGCGTCCGGACTGGACTAGGACGACTCAGTCCCTCCTATTCACCGGATGCGGCTGCACGCCCGTCATGAGGATGTCCAGCCCGCGCCGGGTGGTCGCCAGGACCACCCGGTCACCGGCCCGCCGCACCCGGCCCTGCCCGGGACGCCAGTCGGAGCCTGACCCGCCCGCACGCAGGCCGGTGAGGGGGTCCGTGGAGGACACCTCCACCGCGGGAACCGCGGCCCCGACGGCGAGCACCCGCCACTCGTTCTGCCGGAACGCCTAGTGCACCAAGCGCCCCTCCAGCTCAGGGTGTCCGGCCACGTCCACGCAGGTGAACAGCAGCGAGCCGCACTCCACTAGCGGCGGGCGACCGACTCGTTCGTGACCGGGTCGGGCGGACGACACCGGGGAAGACCCTGTCTTCGATCAGGGTTCATGTCGCAGGTCGAGAGTTGACGTCACACCGAGAAGGAACCTCGGGAAGGGCCGCACCGGTTTCACCGGGCAGCCGGTCCGGCTTCAAGATCGCTTAAAGGAGTCGGCCGTGCCCGGTTCCATCACCCGCGCACCGGTCCGGCCGTGTCCAGCACCGCCCCCGTCTGGTCGGCCAGGGTCACCGCGACCAGCCGGGCCTGGAGCGAAGGTACGGGGCCTGGGCCGGGGGTGAGCATGAAGCGGCCGAGGTAGTGCCCGTTGCCGTAGGCCCGCAGTTCGGTCTCGCCCTCGGGCCAGCCGTCGGTGTCCGGATTCCAGGTGCGTCGGCCCACGGTCACACTGCCGTCGTTCTCCAGGCGCGGCGGACGGCCCATGAGCGTGCCGTACTCGAAGCGGCAGGCGCGCAGGCCGAGCAGGTCGGTCAGCTCGCCGCGGACGTGGTCGACCACGGTGTCCGCCGAGTTCTCGGACTGGACGAGATCGGCTGTCCGGTGGATGCGTGCCAGGTAGGCGGCGTCGGTCACCGTCAGGAGCTGCAAACGCCGGGCACGTGCGGCGAGTTGGGAGACGATCAGGCCGACGGCCAGCAGGAGCACCGCCGTCTCGATGTCTGCGGATGCGGTGATGTCGAAGGTCTCGTAGGGCCTGGTGAGGAAGAAGTCGTACCAGGCCGCCGCCGACAGCGCGGCGACCACGCCCGCCGTACGACTGCCGAACGCGGCCACTGCGACGACCGCCACGACGAGGATGAGAGCGGCGTTCGTGTGCGACAGACTCGTACGGAACGGGACGAGCACGAGGGCCACCAGGAAGGGGGCGGCCAGGCCGGCCGTCAGGGCGAGCCGGTCGCGCGGCGACCAGGTCCGGGGGGCAGCTCTGCTTCCTCCCCGGTGCTGCTTCCAGATGCCGGTCACAGTACTCATCATGCGCCTCCTATGCTCTGTTCGGTCGCTCGGGCCGCCACGGCCTGGGGGGCGATCGGCAGCGAGACGACCATGGTGAGGCCGCCGCCGGGGGTGTCCTCCGGGGTGAGGGTCCCGGTCATGGCCTCGGTCAGACCACGCGCGAGGGCGAGTCCGAGGCCGAGGCCCGTGGTGTTGTCGGTGTCGCCGAGCCGCTGGAAGGGCTCGAAGAGCCGGTCCCGGCCATCGGCGGGCAGCCCGGGACCCCGGTCGACGACCCGCAGCTCCACCCTGCCCGCCAAGGCGCTGGCGGTGACCAGTACCTTCTTCCCGGGCGGCGTGTGGCGGGCCGCGTTGCCGACCAGGTTGGCGATCACCCGTTCCAGCAGCGGCGGGTCGGCCAGCACCGCAGGGATGGCCTCCACCTCCGCCACCTCGGCCTTCGGTACGTCCGCCAGGGCCATGGGCAGCACCTCCTCCAGGGAGGTGGTCCGCAGATTCAGGGTGAGGGCGCCCGCCTCCAGGCGGCTGAGGTCGAGGAGGTTCTCGACCAGCCGGTTGAGCTTGGCCATGGACTCGTCGGCCGTGGCGAGGAGCTCGTCGCGGTCCGCCGGGGAGAAGGCGACGTCCCGGCTGCGCAGCGAGGTGACCGCGGCCCATCCCGCGGCCAGCGGCGTGCGCAGGTCGTGGCCGACGGCCCGCAGCAGGGCCGTGCGCAGCCGGTCGGCGGCCTTCACCGGCTCCACCTCGGCCGCCGCCTCGGCCAGCCGGGCGCGCTCGACCGCGGAGCCCACGTGCGCGGCGAAGGCGGCCAGGACCCGCCGCTCGGACGACGACAGCGTGCGGCCGCGCAGTGCGAGCCAGTCGCCGGGACCGGCGGCCACGCCCGTCACGCCGGGCGCGTCGGGCGGCTCGTCGACCAAGTCCGCGGACTCCATGCCGAAGGTCTCGCGCGTCCGGTCCAGCAGGGCCGGGATGGTCGCTTCGCCGCGTACGATGCTGCCGGCCAGCGACGACATGGTCTCCGCCTCCGCGGTCGCGCGCGCGGAGCGGCGCGACAGGCGCAGCGAACGGTCCACGACGGCGGCCACGGTGGCCGCGACGACCGCGAACACCCCTAGGGCGAGCAGCGCGTTGGGGTCGCTCATGGTGAACTGTCCCACGGGCGGGATGAACCAGTAGTTCAGCAGCAGGGACGCCGTCACCGACGCGATCACCGCCGAGACCACCCCGCCTATGCAGGCGACGCCCACCACGGCGAGCAGAAACAGCAGGGCGTCGCTGGTTAGGTTCAGCGTCCCGCGAAGCTGGGCGAGAACGATGGTGAGTAGTACGGGCAGCACGAGCCCGGCCACCGGTCCGGCGATCAGCCGAGCCGTCGACAGTGTGCGTCGCCGGGACGGCAGGAGGGTGCCGCGCCCGGCCCGCTCATGGGTGACCCGGTGGACGTCGATGTCCCCGGACAGCTCTGTCACGGTCTCCCCGGTACCCGGCCCGGTGAGAAACCGGGCGAGCCTTCCACGGCGGCTGGTGCCCAGCACCAGCTGCGTGGCGTTTTCGGCCCGGGCGAACTCCACCAGCGCGCCGGCCGCGTCGTCGCCGACGACCGAGTGGTAGCTGCCGCCGAGGTCCTCCACGAGCCTGCGCTGGCGGGCGAGCGAGGCGTGCGAGACCCCGGCGGCCAGGCCGTCGCTGCGCGCCACATGCACGGCGAGCAGGTCGCCGCCCACGGACCGGTCGGCGATACGTGCGGCACGCCGGATCACGGTGTCGCCCTCCGGCCCCCCGGTCAGCGCGACGACCACCCGCTCCCGGGTCTCCCACACCCCTCCGATGCCGTGCTGGGAGCGGTACTCCTGGAGCGCCTCATCGACCCGGTCGGCCACCCACAGCAGCGCCAGCTGGCGCAGCGCGGTCAGGTTGCCCGGCCGGAAGTAGTTCGCGAGGGCCGCGTCGACCTTCTCAGGCGTGTAGATGTTGCCGTGCGCCATGCGGCGGCGCAGGCCCTCGGGCGGCATGTCCACCAGCTCGATCTGCCAGGCGCGCCGGACGACCTCGTCAGGCACCGTCTCGTGCTGCGGCACGCCGGTGATCTTCTCGACCACGTCGTTGAGGGACTCCAGGTGCTGGATGTTCAGCGCCGTGATCACGTCGATGCCGGCGCCGAGCAGGGTCCCGATGTCCTGCCAGCGCTTGGGATTGCGGCCGTCACCGGGGACGTTGCTGTGAGCGAACTCGTCAACGATCGCCACCTGCGGACGCCGGTCGAGCACGGCGGCCAGATCCATCTCCTCGAACTCCCCGCCCCGGTAGGGGCAGGAGACGCGAGGTACGGTCTCCAGGCCGTCGAGCATCGCCTCCGTGTGCGGGCGTCCGTGACACTCCGCGAAACCGACCACCACGTTCGCCCCGCGGGCGGCACGGCGGCGTCCCTCGTCGAGCATCCGGTAGGTCTTGCCGACCCCCGGCGCCGCCCCGAGGTAGACCTTCAGTCGTCCGGGCCGTAGGTCACTCATCGCCGCCGACGTGCTCCGCTCTCTGATCCACCCCCCTTCGCGGGAGGGTTCCTCCTCCTAGGAAGCCGCTTCGCGGAACGGTCAGCACGGTTGTTAGCGGTTCCTTGGCGCCGGCCCGGGCGGCCTTGACAGTGTCTTGACGCGATCTGGCCCGATAAGGTGAGGGCAGGTGTGCCGGGAAGTCTGGTCGGCCGGGAGTCGGAGTGGCTCCCGTTCTCTCAGGGGGACGGCATGCGCGGCGTAGGTACGGTTCTGGCCCTCGTGGTTCTGGCCACGGTGGTGGCCACCTTTGCACGCCGGTGGCGGATTCCCGCGCCCTCCCTGCTCGTGGTCGCCGGCCTCGGCGTGGCCCTGCTACCGGGCACCCCGCAGATCGAGATCAGCCCCGACATCATCGGGCTCGTGGTGCTGCCGCCGCTGCTGTACGCGAGCGCCGAGGAGATGCCCTGGCGGGAGTTGCGCGCGGTGTGGAAGCCGGTCGGGATCCTCGCCATCGGCCTGGTGCTGGCCTCGGCGGCCGCCGTCGGCGCGGTGGCAGTGCTGGTGACACCCCTGTCGTGGCAGATGGCGTTCGTGCTGGGCGCGGTGTTGGCCAGCACCGAACCCGTCGCGGTTACCGCGCTCGGCCGCAGGCTCGCCCTGCCGCCCCGGGTCCAGGTCCTCGTCCAGGCGGAGAGCCTCTTCAACGACGCCACCTCGCTGGTCCTGGTCCGGGTGGCGGCTGGCATCGCCGTGGCCTCGGCCGCCGCGAACTGGGACGCGGCGGGCGGGAAGTTCCTGGTGCTGGCGGGCGGCGGCACGGTGATCGGGGCGGCGGTGGCCGGTGTGATCATGCTGATCCGGCGCCGTACCGAGGACCCCGTGCTGGAGACGGTGATCGCCCTGGTCACACCGTACGCCGCCTATCTGCTGGCGGAGGTCGCGCACACCTCCGGGGTGACGTCCTGCGTGGTGGCCGGTGTGGTGCTCGGCGGGCGCGGTGACCGGCTCACCAACGCCCGCATCAGGCTCCAGCTCCACGCGGTGTACGGGACGGTCGTGTTCCTGTTGGAGAGCGTGGTGTTCAGCCTCATCGGGCTGGCGCTGCCCGCGGAGGTGCGGGCGCTGGCGGACGGCGACCGGGCATGGCCGCTGTACGCCCTTGCCGTCGCCGGCACGCTCGTCGCCGTACGCCTGCTGTGGCTGGCGCCGCTGTCGGCGCTCGTGCAGCGCAAGGGCGGCATCGGACGGGTGAACTGGCGGGTGCCGATGGTGCTGACGTGGGCGGGCACGCGCGGGGTGATGCCGCTGGCCGCCGCCCTGTCCATCCCGGAGGTGACGAAGAACGGTACCCCGCTCGCCGATCGCCCCCTGGTGCTGGTCCTGACCACCTCCGTCGTGGTCGTCACCCTGGTCGTGCAGGGCTTCACCCTCGCCCCGGTCGTCCGCCGCTCCGGCATCGCCCTGGAACCCGCGCACACCGCGCGCGAGGAGGCCCGGGCCCGCTCCCACCTCGCCCACGCCGGCCTCGCCCGGCTGGAGGAGCTCGCAGAGCTGGAGGTCGTACCGGACGTCGTCGTGGACCGCCTGCGCCGAGGTCTGACCGCCCGCCTCGACGACGCCCGCGACCGCCTCACCGGCGGCGACGGTCCCGACGGCGCGGCTACGGAGTCCGCCGACCGCGTCTACCGCCAGCTGCGCCGTGACCTGATCACCGTCGAGGCGACCGAACTCCAGCTCCTCTACGACTCCCACGCCATAAGCGACACCACCCGCCGCCGCCTCCAGCGCGGCCTGGACCTGGAAGAAGCCCGGCTGGCGGACGCCTGAAGGATCCCGGCCGTGCACATTCACCGGATCTGGCTGCTCCGGTGGCCGTACTGCATCTACTCGCCTGCGGTTACCGGAACTCTGCCAGCCGCGGTCGCAGCCCCAGCACGGCCAGGAGCATCGCCGCGCACAGCAACCCGCCCGCCCACGGGAGCGGCCACTCACCGCCGAGCGGCCCGCGCCGACGGAGGAGGTGAAGTGGGCGCGGTTGATGCCCGCCACCTTGTCCAGCGCGGCCATCCACGCCCCGAAATGCGCGTTGGACGTACCCGGCTCCCAGCCCATGCAGAACTCGACCGCCTGGGCTTCGTCGCCCTCGGCTTCAGCCTCACCGCGCATCTGTCCCTGCACCCGGACGCGAGCGGCCTTCAGATCCGCATCACCTGGCTGCAAGGCGGCAAGGACACGTCGTACGACTTCGCTCTGGGCGTCCGACCCTGACCCGGTGGTTCTCCGGCTCCCGGCCAGACGATTCGAGAGGTGCGAGGCCGAACCGGACCGTGCCCGCCGCCCGTGCGTCCACACGGGCAGAGGCGAGGCAGGGCGTAGGGATCTCGTCAGGATCACCCCGTGCGGCATCAGGGCTCCGTCAGCAGCGCTCGCCGGGCCCCATACGGCCGTCTAGCGTCAGTGACATGCGATGGAGCGGACCGGTGGCCCCGGCCGGCGACCGCCACTGGCGTGGCAGCGTCCGGCTCGCGGTGAGCTGCGCCCTGGTGTTCGGCGCGCTGGCCTTCCTGGTCGACTGGGACGCCGACACCCTGTCGGCACCGCGCGCCCTCCTGTGGGTCACGCTGTCGGCTGTGGTGTGCGCCATCCTGCTGCCGCAGCGGGTGAGCGCGGGCCCCGGCTGGCTCGCGGTGCGCACGCCCTGGCGTCGTCGCATCGTCCACACCGACGCGCTGGCAGCCGTACGGCAGTACGACGGCGTCTCCTCCCACCTGGTCCTACGGGACGTCCACGGCCACCGCCTGGAACTCGATCCCCGCATCCTCGCGGCCAACCCCTTGCTCTGGCACGCACTCGACACGGGCGTCCGTCGGTCCCGGGAGCGTGGGACGCTATGGCAGGGTTCGGAGGTTCTGGACCGGCTTGGCCACCGCATCGACGACGATCCAGGCGGTACTCCGGACATCGGGACTTTCCTGATCGCACGAGGAGCCGTGCGGTGCGTGACCCACGTTCTGCATGAGGGCCTTCGAGTGACGGAACGTCAGGCGAGGCCGAGCCAGCCGAGGACCGTCTGCACCAGCAGGACGGTGGACATGCCCGCGAAGCCGACGACCACGGCGGTGGCGGCGATCCGGCAGCGCGGTCCGTTGGCCGCGTCGCCCAGCAGCGAGCGGCGGTTGGTGAGGACCAGCCGATAGACCAGGACGATGGGGCTGATCAGGCCGTGCAGGACCAATTCATCCGGCACCAGCCGCTCGACCAGATCCGTCATGCACGGTTCAACGAACGATCACGCCATAAGAAACGATGTCTTGGACCGTGTCCTACATGGTCAGTTTCCGGAACCGTTTGTAGCAGCAGAGGGCTGCGGCCAGTCCGAGAAAGGCCAGGTAGTTGCGGGGGTGGCGTTCGTAGCGGTGGTTGAGGCGGCGGTATCCGGTCAGCCAGGACATGGTGCGTTCGATGACCCA
>NZ_WWKH01000637.1:0-6499 GCF_009865595.1 Streptomyces sp. SID1328
AGCGCCCCCGCCGTGGCAGTCGGCGGGGGCGCTGCTGTTTGTGCCTACTGCTGCCGGGCCTAGACCCACGTGTCCAGCCACATCCGCCCCCGCCAGGAGGCGATGGGGATGGCCTGGCCGGTGTACAGGGGCCAGAAGTAGATGAAGTTCCAGGCGATCAGGAGGACCAGGACGCCGGCGGCGGTGGCGCCGACCACGCGGCGGGTGTCGGTGGAGTTCGGGGGGCCGATGACCGCGCCGACCAGCATGGCGACCGCCAGGCAGAGGAAGGGGACGAAGACGACCGCGTAGAAGAGGAAGATCGTGCGTTCCTGGTACATGAACCAGGGGAGGTATCCGGCGGCGACGCCGCAGGCGATGGCGCCGGCGCGCCAGTCGCGGCGGAAGGCCCAGCGCCACAGGACGTAGAGGATCGCCGCGCAGCCCGCCCACCAGAGCATCGGGGTGCCCAGGGCGAGGACCTCGCGGGCGCACTTGTCGGTGGTGCCGATCGGGCAGCCGGCGGAGCCGGGGCCGGGGGACTCGTAGAAGAACGAGACCGGGCGGCCCAGCACGATCCAGCTCCACGGGTTGGACTGGTAGGTGTGCGGGGACGACAGGTGGACGTGGAAGTTGTAGACCTCGTGCTCGTAGTGCCACAGGCTGCGCAGCCAGTCCGGCAGGAAGGTCCAGGAGCCGCCCCGCCCGTCGGTGGCGGCCCAGTTGCGGAAGTAGCCGCCGGTGCCGTCGGTGGGGGAGAGAATCCAGCCGATCCAGGAGGCGGTGTACACCGCGATCGCCACCGGCACCGTCGCCAGGAAGGCGAACCCGGTGTCGTACTTCAGCACCGCCTCGTACGGGTGCCGGGCGCCGGCGACCTTGCGGGCGCCCACGTCCCACAACACCGCCATCAGGCAGAACGCGGCCAGGATGTACAGGCCGTTCCACTTGGTGCCGAAGGCGAGGCCCAGCATCACGCCCGCGCCCCAGCGCCAGGGGCGCCACCCGAAGCGGAAGGTGTCGGCGACGCGGGCGTCCGGGCGGGCAATGCCGTCCGGGCCGACCGGGAGCGCGGCGGCGAGTCTCTCCCGCGCCCGGTCCCGGTCCACCACCAGGCAGCCGAAGGCGGCGACCACGAAGAACATCAGCACGCCGTCCAGCAGCGCGGTCCGGCTCATCACGAAGTGCAGGCCGTCCACCGCCATCAGCCCGCCCGCCAGGCAGCCGAGGAACGTCGAACGGAACATCCGGCGGCCGATCCGGCACAGCAGCAGCACGCTCAGCGTGCCGAGCAGCGCGGTCATGAACCGCCAGCCGAACGGGTCGAACCCGAAGATCAGCTCGCCCAGGGCGATCACGTACTTGCCGACCGGCGGGTGCACCACGTACGCCGCGTCCGTGGGGACGGCGAGGTGGCCGTGGGTGGCGAGGACCGCGTCGTTGGCGTTCTTGTCCCAGTTGACCTCGAAGCCCCGGTGGACCAGCGCCCAGGCGTCCTTGGCGTAGTACGTCTCGTCGAATATCACCGCCCGCGGGCTGCCCAGGTGCCAGAACCGCAGCAGGCCCGCGAGCAGCGTCACCAGCAGCGGCCCGCCCCAGCCCGACCAGCGGGTGATCCGGTCCGCCAGGTGCGGCGGGCAGCCCAGCACCTGCCACACCCTCGGCGAGGGCTGCGCGTAGGGCGGCACGAGCCGGTCCCGTACGTCGGCCGCGGGGGCGCCCGCGGGAGGTACGTAGCCGAATCGGCGCAGCCGCCGCTGCCAGGAGGGCCGCTCGTCGTCGGGCGGCGCCTGGCCCTGCCGGAGGTCCGTGGAGGACGCGGTACTGGTCACCGCGCCATGGTAGGGAAACGTGCCGTGTGAGTCCCGTGCAAGCGCGGTACCGATTGGGACGCGATCGTTTTCCGTGCCGCCCGGCGCCCCTGGGAGGATGGTCCCGTGACTGGAACCCTTGTCCTCGCAGGTACCCCCATCGGCGACGTCGCGGACGCCCCGCCCCGGCTGTCCGAGGAGCTGGCCCGGGCCGACGTGATCGCCGCCGAGGACACCCGGCGGCTGCGCCGCCTCACCCAGGCCCTCGGGGTGACGCCGGGTGGCCGGGTGGTCTCGTACTTCGAGGGCAACGAGTCCGCGCGCACCCCCGAGCTGGTGGAGGAGCTGCGCGGGGGCGCGCGGGTGCTCCTCGTCACGGACGCGGGGATGCCGTCGGTCTCCGACCCCGGCTACCGGCTGGTCGCGGCCGCCGTCGAGCACGACATAAAGGTCACCGCCGTGCCGGGGCCGTCCGCCGTGCTCACCGCGCTCGCGCTGTCCGGGCTGCCGGTGGACCGGTTCTGCTTCGAGGGGTTCCTGCCGCGCAAGGGCGGCGAGCGGCTGTCCCGGCTGCGCGAGGTCGCCGGTGAGCGGCGCACCCTCGTCTACTTCGAGGCCCCGCACCGCCTCGACGACACCCTCGCCGCGATGGCCGAGGTCTTCGGCGCCGACCGCCGGGCCGCCGTCTGCCGCGAGCTGACCAAGACGTACGAGGAGGTCAAGCGCGGCCCCCTCGCCGACCTGGCCGCCTGGGCCGCAGAGGGCGTACGCGGCGAGATCACCGTCGTCGTCGAGGGCGCCCCCGAGTCCGGCCCCGAGGAACTCGACGCCGGTGAACTCGTCCGCCGCGTCCGCATCCGGGAGGACGCCGGCGAACGCCGCAAGGAGGCGATCGCGGCGGTCGCCGCCGAGGCGGGCCTCCCCAAGCGGGTCGTCTTCGACGCGGTGGTGGCATCGAAGCGCTCGGCGGGCTGAGCGGGCCCCGCGCCCCCTGCACAGCGCGTATGCCGGGGTGCGCCCCATGGGTGGGCAAACGGGGGGTCGGGTGGGCAAAGGGATCGGGGGCTTCGGCGGAGCGGTTCGGCAAGGGTCGGCCAAGGGGGGTCCAACACTCGACAGGTCGCGTGCTTTCGGGGCGGAGCGGGCGTCCACTGGTCGAAGGGACGGGAACCGTCCCCCGCCTCCGTACCGGGGGCGCCAGTGGACCGCAGGAGCTGGGCATGAGTGAGGTCGCCGGGCAGATCGCCGCCGTTCACGAGTCGTACGCGTTCGCCTGCATGCGCTGCGGGCACGGCTGGGAGCAGTCGTACGCGATAGAGCACCACACCGACACCGAGGGCCATGAGTGCGTCCGGTACCTGGTCGAGGGCGCCGTCGTGCCCTCCCCGCTGAGCCGGCCGGTGTGCGAGAACTGCGACGGGCACGTCGTACGGATCATGCGCGCCGGGCAGGTGTCCTCCGTGCGCCGGCCGGTCCCGGAGCCGGTGCCGGGGCCGGAGGCCCACCACTGGCACCTCTCCGACCTGCTGCATCCCTTCCAGCGCCGGGCGAGCTAGCGCGCCCCTTCCGTAGGATCGGGGCATGCCTTCGAACGCCGGTGACAAGAACGCGCCGCCCCCGCTCCCCGCACCCCTCGGCGTCGAGGTGGCCGACTCCCACACCCACCTCGACATGCAGTCCGGCACCGTCGAGGAGGGGCTGGCGAAGGCCGCTTCGGTCGGCGTGACCACGGTCGTGCAGGTCGGCTGCGACGTGGCGGGCTCCCGCTGGGCCGCCGAGACGGCCGCCGCGCACGAGCGCGTCCACGCGACGGTCGCCCTGCACCCGAACGAGGCACCGCGCATCGTGCACGGCGACCCCGACGGCTGGTCCCGGCAGGGCGCCCGGCAGCCGGGCGGGGACGCGGCGCTCGACGAGGCGCTCGCCGAGATCGACCGGCTCGCCGCGCTCCCGCAGGTCAAGGGCGTCGGCGAGACCGGCCTCGACTTCTTCCGCACCGGCCCCGAGGGCAAGGAGGCGCAGGAGCGGTCCTTCCGCGCCCACATCGAGATCGCCAAGCGGCACGGCAAGACCCTGGTCATCCACGACCGCGACGCCCACGCCGACGTGCTGCGCGTGCTGAAGGAGGAGGGCGCCCCCGAGCGCACCGTCTTCCACTGCTACTCCGGTGACGCCGGCATGGCCGAGATCTGCGCCCGCGAGGGCTACTACATGTCCTTCGCCGGCAACGTCACCTTCAAGAACGCCCAGAACCTCCGGGACGCCCTGGCCGTGGCCCCGCTGGAGCTGGTCCTGGTGGAGACCGACGCCCCCTTCCTCACCCCCGCGCCCTACCGGGGCCGCCCCAACGCGCCCTACCTGATCCCGGTCACCGTGCGCGCCATGGCCGCCGTACGCGGCACCGACGAGGACACCCTCGCCGCCGCTCTCGGCGCCAACACCGCACGCGCCTTCGGGTACTGAAGGCGTGCCCGGGCTTCACTGAGGCGCCAGTTCGAGCCGTGACCCGGAGTGGTCGCGTCGCTTTGGAGAGTGACGTCCGCTCCGCTAGGTTCTGGGGGCCCGATCGGCCAACGCCCCCTGGAGCGTGTCGGCGTGACCCAGCAGTACGAGCGGTACGGCCCCCACGGCACCCTCGGCGACGAACCGGCCGTGCCGTCGGTGCACAGCGCGTTGACCCTGCCGTACGGCGTGCGCCCCGACACCTACCGGCCCGCCTACGAGGCCGTGCCAGCGCCCCGCAAGGCACAGCAGGGTGCGAGACCCGCAGGACGCCGACGGCGGGCCGCCGAACGGCCCGAGTCGCCGGTGCGCCGGCTGCTGCCCCAGGCGCTCGTCGTCGCGTTCCTCGCCGGCGGCACCGCCGCCTTCGTCGCCGAGGACAAGGCGGTCGAGCTGACCGTCGACGGCCGCCCCCGCACCCTGCACACCTTCGCCGACGACGTCACCGGCCTCCTCGCCGAGGAGGGCGTCCGGGTCGGCCCGCACGACGTGGTCGCCCCCGCCCCCGGCACCCCGCTCGCCGACGGCGACGAGATCGCCGTGCACCACGGCCGCCCGGTCCGGCTCACCATCGACGGCGAGCACCGCGTGGTGTGGACGACCGCCGACACGGTCGACGGCGCGCTCAGGCAGCTCGGGGTGCGGGCGGAGGGCGCGTACCTGTCCGCGTCCCGCTCGCTGCCCATCGGGCGCGCCGGGCTCGCCCTGGACGTCCGTACCGAGCGCAGCGTCACCGTCATGGCGGACGGCCGCACCCGCACCCTGCGCACCAACGCGGCCACCGTCGCCGAGGCGCTGCGCGAAGCCGGGATCACCCTGCACGGCGAGGACACCACCTCCGTGCCCGGCACCTCCTTCCCGCGCGACGGGCAGACCGTCACCGTGCTGCGGATCACCGGCACCCACGAGACGCGCGACGAGGAGATCCCGTACGCCGTGCGCCGCACCGAGGACCCCACGCTGCCGAAGGGGACCGAGGTCGTCGACCAGGCCGGGCGGCCGGGGCTGCGGCGCACCACCTACCTGCTGCGCACCGTCAACGGCGTCCGGCAGCGCCCCCGCCGCGAGCACTCCGAGGTGGTCCGCGAGCCACTCGGACAGCTCGTCCGGGTCGGCACCAAGGCCCGCCCGGCCACCGCCTCCGGCGCGGACGGCCTGAACTGGCACGCGCTCGCCGTCTGCGAGTCCGGCGGCCGGGCCGACGCCGTCGACCCCTCCGGCACCTACGGCGGCCTCTACCAGTTCGACACCGCCACCTGGCACGGCCTCGGCGGCAGCGGACGGCCCGAGGACGCGCCGCCCGAGGAGCAGACCCGGCGCGCCAAGACCCTGTACCTGCGGCACGGCACCTCGCCCTGGCCGCACTGCGGGGCACGGCTGCGCGGCTGAGCCGGGGCGGTGGCGCCCGTGCCGCCCCGTACCCTTGTCCCGTGAGCAGCCCCACCCCCGACGCCCTCCTCGGTCCCGCCGACATCCGCGAACTGGCGGCCGTGCTCGGCGTACGGCCGACCAAGCAGCGCGGCCAGAACTTCGTGATCGACGCCAACACGGTCCGCCGCATCGTGCGTACCGCCGGGGTGCGCCCCGACGACGTGGTGGTGGAGGTCGGGCCGGGACTCGGCTCCCTCACCCTGGCCCTGCTGGAGGCGGCCGACCGGGTCACCGCCGTCGAGATCGACGACGTGCTGGCCGCCGCGCTGCCCGCGACCGTCGCCGCCCGGATGCCCGACCGCGCCGACCGGTTCGCGCTGGTGCACTCCGACGCGATGCTCGTCGAGGAACTGCCCGGCCCGCCGCCGACCGCGCTCGTCGCCAACCTGCCCTACAACGTCGCCGTCCCCGTGCTGCTGCACATGCTCGCCACCTTCCCGAGCATCGAGCGCACGCTGGTGATGGTCCAGTCCGAGGTCGCCGACCGGCTCGCCGCCGCGCCCGGCTCCAAGGTGTACGGCGTGCCCTCGGTCAAGGCCAACTGGTACGCCGAGGTCAAGCGGGCCGGGGCGATCGGGCGGAACGTGTTCTGGCCCGCGCCGAACGTGGACAGCGGCCTGGTCTCGCTGGTCCGGCGCACCGAGCCGGTCAAGACGTCGGCCACCCGCGCGGAGGTCTTCGCCGTGGTCGACGCCGCCTTCGCCCAGCGCCGCAAGACCCTGCGCGCCGCGCTCGCCGGCTGGGCCGGGTCGGCCGCCGCCGCCGAGGCCGCGCTG
>NZ_WWKH01000638.1:0-5759 GCF_009865595.1 Streptomyces sp. SID1328
GCTTGTCCAGCGCCTCGCGCAGCTCGGGGTAGTCGGAGCCGTCCAGCGGATACAGGCCCGAGAAGACCATCGGCTTCGGGTCCTTGTAGCCGCCGAGCGCCTCGGTGGCGCCCTTGGCCTGGCTGGTGACGGTGTCACCGACCTTGGACTGGCGGACGTCCTTCACACCGGTGATCAGATAGCCCACCTCACCGACACCGAGACCGTCGGCCGGGCGCATCTCCGGCGAGCTGACGCCGATCTCCAGCAGCTCGTGGGTGGCGCCGGTGGACATCATCCGGATGCGCTCACGCTTGTTGAGCTGGCCGTCGATGACACGGACGTACGTCACGACACCGCGGTAGGAGTCGTACACCGAGTCGAAGATCATCGCGCGGGCGGGGGCGTCCGCGTCACCGACCGGGGCCGGGATCTCCTTGACGACCTTGTTCAGCAGCGCGTCGACGCCGAGACCGGTCTTCGCGGAGACCTTCAGCACGTCGTCGGGGTCGCAGCCGACCAGGTTCGCCAGCTCCTCGGCGAACTTCTCCGGCTGCGCGGCCGGCAGGTCGATCTTGTTCAGCACCGGGATGATCTTGAGGTCGTTCTCCATCGCCAGGTACAGGTTGGCGAGGGTCTGCGCCTCGATGCCCTGGGCGGCGTCGACGAGGAGGACGGTTCCCTCGCAGGCGGCCAGCGACCGCGAGACCTCATAGGTGAAGTCGACGTGGCCCGGCGTGTCGATCATGTTGAGGATGTGCGTCGTGCCCTGGTCGGGGCCCTCGGTCGGGGCCCAGGGCAGACGCACCGCCTGGGACTTGATCGTGATGCCGCGCTCGCGCTCGATGTCCATCCGGTCGAGGTACTGAGCACGCATCTGCCGCTGCTCGACCACACCGGTCAGCTGGAGCATCCGGTCGGCGAGCGTGGACTTGCCGTGGTCGATGTGCGCGATGATGCAGAAGTTGCGGATCAGAGCCGGGGCGGTACGGCTCGGCTCGGGCACATTGTTAGGGGTCGCGGGCACGCAGGGTCCTGTCTCTTGAGGCGCCTTATGCCTCGGGTCGGATCGATACGTAGCTTCCATGGTCCCACGGGGAACGACCGGGGAGCGTTTTGGGCCGCCGTCGGGGCCGCTGGTACTGTAGAGCGCTGTGCCTCATGCCCTCTCAGCGCGAGGCGCGACAACACATTTCTGGATCACCGGTACGGGACCTTTCGTGGGCCCGTGCCTGAACCTGTAAAGGCTCCTTTCGTGGCGAACATCAAGTCCCAGATCAAGCGGATCAAGACCAACGAGAAGGCTCGGCTGCGCAACAAGGCCGTCAAGTCCTCCCTGAAGACCGCGATCCGCAAGGCCCGCGAGGCCGCTGCCGCGGGTGACGTCGAGAAGGCCACCGAGTACCAGCGCGCTGCCGCGCGTCAGCTCGACAAGGCCGTCTCGAAGGGCGTCATCCACAAGAACCAGGCCGCCAACAAGAAGTCGGCGCTCTCGGCCAAGGTCGCGGACCTCAAGGGCTGAACCTCCCTCTGATCTGACCGCCGGAGGGACTCACGAGCGGGCCCTCTCTAACCGCTCCCGTCCGGCATCCCGAAGCCACACGCGGCCTGCGTTCGCCACGCGGGTGTGGCTTCAGCATCTTGGTCCGAAGGCCCCGGCGCCCTCCCCTTCCCAGGGAGGCGCCGGGGCCTTCGGCATGCTCCGCTAAGCCCGCCCTCGGGAGCGGGCCGCCCTGGCGATGGTCACGACCGCCTTCTCCAGCGCGTACTCGGGGTCGTCACTGCCGCCCTTCACGCCGGCGTCGGCCTCCGCGACCGCGCGCAGCGCCACGGACACCCCGTCCGGCGTCCAGCCCCGCATCTGCTGGCGGACCCGGTCGATCTTCCACGGCGGCATCCCCAGCTCACGGGCGAGGTCGGCCGGCCGGCCGCCGCGCGCCGAGGACAGCTTGCCGATGGCCCGCACGCCCTGGGCCAGCGCACTGGTGATCAGCACCGGTGCCACCCCGGTCGACAGCGACCAGCGCAGCGCCTCCAGCGCCTCCGCCGTGCGCCCCTCCACCGCCCGGTCGGCGACGGTGAAGCTCGATGCCTCGGCGCGGCCGGTGTAGTACCGGCCGACCACGGCCTCGTCGATCGTGCCCTCGACGTCGGCCACGAGCTGGGCCACCGCGGAGGCCAGCTCACGCAGGTCGCTGCCGATCGCGTCGACCAGCGTCTGGCACGCCTCGGGCGTCGCGGACCGCCCGAACTCCCGGAACTCGCCCCTGACGAACGCCAGCCGGTCGGCCGGCTTGGTCATCTTCGGGCAGGCGACCTCGCGGGCGCCCGCTTTACGGGCCGCGTCCAGCAGCCCCTTGCCCTTCGCACCACCCGCGTGCAGCAGGACGAGCGTGATCTCCTCGGCGGGCGAGCCGAGGTACGCCTTGACGTCCTTGACCGTGTCGGCAGAGAGATCCTGTGCATTGCGTACGACCACGACTTTGCGCTCGGCGAAGAGCGAGGGACTGGTCAGCTCGGCGAGGGTGCCGGGCTGCAACTGGTCCGGGGTGAGGTCGCGTACGTCCGTGTCGGCGTCGGCGGCCCGGGCGGCGGCCACCACCTCCCGCACGGCACGGTCGAGCAGGAGGTCCTCCTGGCCCACGGCAAGGGTCACCGGGGCGAGAGGGTCGTCATTCGCAGTCTTTCTTGCCATCACTGACAGCATCCCACGCGGCACGGACAACCAAGCCGGGCGTGCACCCTGGCCGGTCCCTGAGCGGACCCTGAGGCGGGGGGTCAGGGGCGCGTGGGGCGCGTGTGCGGGGAGTGCGGGCGCGGAGGCGCGAGGGGCGGGCGCGGAGGGGTGGGGTGCGGGCTTACGGCTCCTCCCGCCAGCCCTCCCACTCGGCCGCAAAGGCGTCCAGCTCGGCGGGGTCCAGCCGGGCCGCCTCGTCGCGCAGGAGCAGCAGCCACTGGGCGTCCTCCGCGTCGTCCTCGCCGGCCAGCGCGTCCCGGACGAGCCGGGGCTCCTCGTCGACGCCGAACCGCGCCCGAAGCACCTCGGCCGCCTCCTCGGCGGCGTCACGGTCGGGGAGCACCAGCACATGTCTCACATCACTCACCGGGCCATTGTCCGGTACGGCGTGGGCGCCGGGCTGCGGGGTGGGTGTCGCGGAGGTCATCCGACGGGAGGCTCCGCACATGAGCAGGCTCAGCCCGTGAGCACGCGCGGCACATCTGCACGTCCAGGTCGACCCGGATGCTCGGTCCGATCGCCGCGATGCCACGGGCCAGCAGGGTCTGCCAGTTGATCGTGTAGTCGTCGCGGTGGAGTTCGGTGGTGGCGCGGCAGGCGGCGCGGGTCTCGCCCTCCATGCCGTCGCCGAGGCCGAGGTACTCGGTGTCGAGGGTCACGGTGCGGGTCACGCCGTGCAGGGAGAGCCCGCCGGTGACGGCCCCTGTGCTGACGAAGGGTCATTCGATCACCGATGCGGCTTTCGAGCAAAACGGGCCCACATCACGGGAGTACGGCCCATGCGCCGGGAGTCACCCGAATTGGCCGCCCCCACTGAAGTCGCGCACCGTGGGGACTTCACTGGGCCCGATCCCGAACCCGTCCCGGTACACCGCGAGCACCTCCTCGTCCGTGCCCAGCTCACCTACCGTCTTGCGCCCGTCGGCGTCCGTGGTCGTCAACGTCCGCCCGCTGAGGGTGATCCGGCCGCCGTCCTCCGTGATCCGCGAGCACACCAGGGACTGGGTGAAGTGCGACTCCGGCGAGGTGGAGTGCCACCAGGCTCCGGCGCGGAAGTCCGGCAGCGTGCGGGGGCGCGTCTCCAGCCGGTACTGCGGCTTGCCGTCCCGGAGGACGTCCAGGTCCTCGTCGCCCGCCTCCGCCACCCGGAACGTACCGCCGGGGTCCGCCTGGTCCCCACGCTCGCCGAAGACCAGCGGACCATGGCTGTGCGCGCCGAATCCCACGTCGGCGATCAGGTCGCCTCCGTCCACCGTCCGCACGCGCAGGGCGAGATGGTCGTACGGGATGCCGAGACCCTCGTCCCCATGGACCCGGCCGGCGAGAAGCTGGACCTCGTAACCGAGCGAGGCCAGCAACAGGCCGAAGGCGCCGTTGAGTTCGTAGCAGAAGCCGCCCCGGTGGCGGGCGACCACCTTGTCCAGCAGCGCATCCTCTTCCAGGACGACGGGCTCGCCCAGGTGAATCGACAGATTCTCGAAGGGCACGGCTCGCAGGTGGCGCAGGTGCAGGTCTCGCAAGGCTTCGGTGGTGGCGCGCGCGGGGCGCTCCGCGCCGAGGCGCTGGAGGTAGGCGTCGGTCCGGGTGGGATTCATGGGGCCAGTGTGGCGGGCGGTGGGACGCTCGGTCCCGCGCCGCCTTGATCTCGGCGTGTGGGACACCCATCCCGATCACGACGAGGGCGCCCTCCCGGTCGGTGTGCGGCCGGACGCGTTGTCGTGACGGGGAACGGCTGAGTGACGACTACCGGACGAGCTGTTCCAGGGTCACAACAGAGCAGGGTCGCGCGTGGCAGCCGGAGCGTTGTGGGCTTCGGCCGTCCGGCGCTCAGTCCCGCATCACCTTCATCCCCCCATGCAGTCCGCCCGCCCCGGTCAGCGCGAGCGCGCCGTCCCGGTCCGTGCGCAGCACCGTGGCTCCGGTGGAGCGGAGGGCGGCCACGGTGGAAGGGGCTGGATGGCCGTAGGGGTTGTCCGTGCCGCAGGAGATGAGGGCCACACGGGGGGCGGTGAGCTGGAGGAGGGCGGGGTCCTGGTAGGCGGAGCCGTGGTGGGCGACCTTCAGGACGTCCACGTGGGAGAGGCCGGCTGCCTCGGGGGTGTGGAGCAGTTCGCGTTGGGCGGGGGGTTCCAGGTCGCCGAGGAGGAGCAGGCGGAGGCCGGCGGTGTGGACCAGGAGGGTGATGCTGGCGTCGTTCGGGCCGTCGGGGGGCGCCCATGCGTCCGCCTGCGGCCAGAGGACACGCCAGGTCAGGGGGCCGACTCGGCGCTCCTCGCCCGCTGCTGCCGTGCTGAGGGGGATGTGGTGGGTGGCGGCCTCCCGGCGTACGGACTCGGCCTGGTCGGGGGGTTCGGCGAAACCCGTGGTCTCGATCGCGGCAACCGAGCGGCCTCGCAGTACTCCGGAGAGCCCTCCCACGTGGTCGGCGTGGAAGTGGGTCAGGACGACCAGGGGGATGCGGGTGATGCCCAGCTCGCGCAGGCAGCGGTCGACCGGTGCCGGGTCGGGTCCGGCGTCCACGACGACAGCGGTGCCGGGGCCGGCGGACAGTACGGTGGCATCGCCCTGGCCGACATCGCACATGGCGAACCGCCAGTCGGGCGGGGGCCAGCCGGTGACCGCGCGGGTCAGTGGGGCGGGGCGTACGACCACCAGCAGGAGGAGCAGGGCGAGGGCGCCGCACCACCAGGGGTGCCGGATCAGGCGCCGGCCGAGGAGGACGAGGGCCACGGTGACGGCGGCCAGCAGCAGCGCCCCCGGCCAGCTTCCCGGCCAGTCCACGCCCGCGCCGGGCTGGGCCGCGCCGGTACGGGCCACGGTGGCGATCCAACCGGCGGGCCAACCCGCGCACCACGCCAGCACCTTGGCCAATGGCATCGACACCGGTGCCGTCGTCAGCGCCGCGAACCCCAGCACGGTCGCGGGGGCCACGGCCAGTTCCACCAGCAGGTTGCACGGCACCGCCACCAGGCTCACCCGCGCCGACAGCACCGCCACGACCGGCGCGCACGCCGCCTGCGCCGCCGCGGCCGCCGCCAGCCCC
>NZ_WWKH01000639.1:0-3576 GCF_009865595.1 Streptomyces sp. SID1328
CGGCTCGGCCCGCGCGCTCGTCCGCGCCGCCTTCGCCGACTGGGCCGGCCTCGGCCTCACCGGCCCCGACGGCGCCGCCCGGCTCGGCGAGGACGCCACCGCGGTCGTCAGCGAACTCGTCACCAACGCCGTCGTGCACGCCGGCACCGAGGTGGAGGTCGACTGGCGGCTGGAGGAGAGCGGCGCCTTCGTCGTGGAGGTCCATGACCAGCACCCCGCCCGCGCCCCGCGCGACCCCGCCGACGAGGCCCCGTACGAGACGCCCGAGCACGGGCGCGGGCTGCGCCTTGTCGCCACGCTCGCCGAGTCCTGGGGCGTCACCTACCGCACCGGCCGCAAGACCGTCTGGGCCCGCCTGCCGCCCGGCGGCACCGCGGAGCCCGACGGCCCCGCGCCCGCGCCGGCCCTGGTCGCCGCCGAGGCCCTCGCCCCGCAGCCGCAGCGCGCCGCGGGCGACCGGGACTGGCTCGGCCGGGGCGCGCTCTCCTTCCTCGCCGAAGCCTCCGACCTGCTCGCCGGACAGCTCGACGAGAACCTGGTCGCCGCCCTCACCGGCCAGCTGATCGTGCCCCGTCTCGCGGACTGGTGCGCGATCTGGCTGGAGGACGAGGCGACCGTACGCGGCGGCGGTGACGGCCCCGCGCGCGTGTGGCACACCAGCGAGGCCCGCACCGAGGACCTCCAGCGGGCCCTGGAGAAGGAGCCCCCGCGCTCCCGCCACACCGTGCGCTCCGGCCCTGAGCCCTACCCCTGGCCCGGCACCGCGCTCGGCCCCGAGGGCACCCACGGCACCGCCCTCGCCTACCGGCTGGTCGCCGGCGGCCGCCCGCTCGGCACCCTGCTCATCGGCCGCTGCGGACTGCTCGGCTTCCCCGACGAGATCACCGGCCTGGTCGAGGACCTCGGCCGCCGGGTCGCCCTCGCCATCGGCGCCGCCCGCCAGTACGCCCGCCAGGCCACCATCAGCGCCGTCCTCCAGCGCGGCCTGCTGCCCGGCGCGGTCGCCGAGATCCCCGGCATGACCAGCGCGCTGGTCTACGAACCCCGCGACCAGGGCGGTCCCAGCGGCGACTTCTACGACCTCTTCCCGGCCGGGCACGGCCGCTGGTGCTTCGCCGTCGGCGACGTCCAGGGCAAGGGCCCCGAGGCCGCCGTCGTCATCGGTCTCGCCCGCCCCTGGCTCCGGCTGCTCGCCCGCGAGGGGTACGGCGTCGCGGACGTCCTCGACCGGCTCAACCAGCTCCTCCTGGACGACGCCACCGAGGCCGCCGACGCCGCCGCCCGCGCCCTGATCGCCGCCGGAGGCGGACCCTTCGCCCCCGGCGACGGCCCGCAGACCCGGTTCCTGTCCCTGCTGTACGGCGAGCTGACCCCCGTCGACGGCGGCGTCCGCTGCACCCTCGCCTCCGCCGGGCACCCGCTGCCCCTGGTGCTGCGCCCCGACGGCCGGGTCAGCACCGCCGCCCGCCCGCAGACCCTGCTCGGCGTCGTCGAGGACGAGACCTACACCAGCGAGACCATCGAGCTGCACCCCGGCGACAGCCTGCTGTGCGTCACCGACGGCGTCACCGAGCGCCGCTCGGGCACCGACCAGTTCGACGACGGCGACGGCCTCGCCCGCGCCCTCTCCGGCTGCACCGGCCTGAGCGCCGAGCACATCGCGGACCGCATCCGCGACCTCGTGCACGGCTTCGGCGAGGACGCGCCCGAGGACGACCTCGCCCTGCTGGTGCTCCAGGCACAGTGAAGGCGGGCAGGGAAGCGGGGTGAACCGGGTCCCGCGCGCGGTGCGGGACAATGGAGGACATGCCTTCCGCACTCCCCGACGGCGAGTCCGTCCCCGACGACGGCGCGCTGCCCGCCGCCGCGCTCGCCGGTGCCGCCGAGCGGCCCCTCGGGTTCTATCTGCACGTCCCGTACTGCGCCACCCGCTGCGGCTACTGCGACTTCAACACCTACACCGCCACCGAGCTGCGCGGCAAGGGCGGCGTGCTCGCCTCGCGCGACAACTACGCGGACACCGTCGTGGAGGAGATCCGGCTCGCCCGCAAGGTGCTGGGCGACGACCCCCGCGAGGTCCGTACGGTCTTCGTCGGCGGCGGTACGCCCACCCTGCTGGCCGCCGGGGACCTGGTACGGATGCTGGGCGCGATCCGGGACGAGTTCGGCCTCGCGCCCGACGCCGAGATCACCACCGAGGCCAACCCGGACTCCGTCGACCCGGCCTACCTGGCCACCCTGCGCGAGGGCGGCTTCAACCGGCTCTCCTTCGGCATGCAGAGCGCGAAGCCGCACGTGCTCCAGATCCTCGACCGCACCCACACCCCCGGCCGCCCCGAGGCATGCGTGGCCGAAGCCCGCGCGGCCGGGTTCGAGCACGTCAACCTCGACCTGATCTACGGCACCCCCGGCGAGTCCGACGACGACTGGCGCGCCTCCCTGGAGGCGGCGCTCGGCGCGGGCCCCGACCACATCAGCGCCTACGCCCTGATCGTCGAGGAGGGCACCCAGCTCGCCCGGCGCATCCGGCGCGGCGAGGTCCCGATGACCGACGACGACGTGCACGCCGACCGGTACCTCATCGCCGAGGAGCTGCTCACCGCGGCGGGCCTGCACTGGTACGAGGTCTCCAACTGGGCCACCTCCGAGGCGGCCCGCTGCCTGCACAACGAGCTGTACTGGCGCGGCGCCGACTGGTGGGGCGCGGGCCCCGGCGCCCACAGCCACGTCGGCGGGGTGCGCTGGTGGAACGTCAAGCACCCCGGCGCCTACGCCGCCGCCCTCGCCGCGGGCCGCACCCCCGGCGCGGGCCGCGAACTCCTCACCGACGAGGACCGCCGGGTGGAACGCATCCTCCTGGAACTCCGCCTGCGCGACGGCGTCCCCCTGAGCCTGCTGAAACCGGCCGGCCTGGCCGCCGCCGGCCGCGCCCTCACCGACGGCCTCCTGAACCCCGGGCCCTACGCGGAGGGCCGCGCCACCCTCACCCTGCGCGGCCGCCTGCTGGCCGACGCGGTGGTGCGGGACCTGGTGGACTGAGCCGGGCGGCTACGCCTCGGCGGTGACGAAGTCGATCAACTCCTCCACCCGGCCGAGGAGTTCCGGCTCCAGGTCCCGGTAGGACGTCACCTTCGCCAGGATCGCCTGCCACACCGCACCGGTGTTTTCCGGCCACCCCAGCGCCTTGCAGACGCCCGTCTTCCAGTCCTGGCCGCGGGGGACGCGGGGCCAGGCGGGGATGCCGACGGCCGACGGCTTCACGGCCTCCCAGATGTCGATGTACGGGTGGCCGACCACCAGGGCGTGGTCGCTGGTCACCGACTGGGCGATGCGCCACTCCTTGGTGCCGGGCAGCAGATGGTCCACCAGAACGCCGAGGCGGGCGTCGGCGCCGGGTGCGAATTCGGCCACGATGGCGGGCAGGTCGTCCACGCCCTCCAGGTACTCCACGACGACGCCCTCGATGCGCAGGTCGTCGCCCCAGACCTTCTCCACCAGCTCGGCGTCGTGCCTGCCCTCGACGTAGATCCGCCCCGCGCGGGCCACGCGGGCGCGGGCGCCGGGGACGGCGACCGA
>NZ_WWKH01000640.1:0-2976 GCF_009865595.1 Streptomyces sp. SID1328
CGTGGTCTTGCCGACGCCGCCCTTCTGGTTGCACATGGCGATGATCTTCGCGGGGCCGTGGTCGGTCAGCGGGCCCGGGATCGGGAAGTACGGCAGCGGGCGCCCGGTCGGGCCGACGCGCTCACGGCGCTGGCGGGCCGCGTCGGGCGCGAGCGTGGCCGCGTACTCCGGATCGGGCTCGTACTCGGCGTCGGGGTCGTAGAAGTGCCCCTCGGGCAGTTCGTCGTAGTCGGCGAAGTGGTTGCGGGGCGCGCCACTTCCGTCGCCGGCCATGGCGTTCACGTGTTGGCCATCCATGCTCTGGTGTGCTCTCCGGGCCGTCTGCGGTACCGGACTCTGGTGGGCTGCGAAGGTGCGCACCGCGACGGAGCCGACGGCCTCGTGTCCCTCGGGACCCTGGCCCTCTCCGCGCAATCCTGGTCGACCACCTCCGGGAGAAAATGTCGACTCATTCACAAGTCGTCTTACCTCCTTGGTGACCAGGAAACTTCTAGACAAGGTCAGCGTGGCACCATGCCGACGGTTGGCGACTCTATGGCGTGTCGGCGGTCCGCAGCAACACAATCCGCCGGACCCGGCACGATGTGTCGACAATGAAACATCCCGCTGTCAAGGGCGTACGGCCGTCGCACAGCAGGTTTCACCGGTGTGCGAATCGGTCCAAGCGTTACGTTCGAGGCGAGTTGACCTAGCGTCGCAAAGTGACCATACACACATCCGGCCGGACCTTGTCGGGCAAGGTCCGGCCGGGTTCGCGGTGTTGACGATCCATGTTGACGAATCGCCTTTTCCGCGCGGGCGACTTGGTGCTTCGGCGTCGCCCTGGAGGTCAGCCGATCAGGGTCTCGATCGCCACGTGCTCCAGGCCGTGCGCCTCGGCGACCTCCTTGTAGACGACCTTGCCGTCATGGGTGTTGAGGCCGCGGGCGAGCGCCTCGTCCCGGCGCAGCGCCTCGACCCAGCCGTTGTTGGCGAGCGAGACGATGTACGGGAGCGTCGCGTTGGTGAGCGCGTTGGTGGAGGTGTTGGGCACCGCGCCGGGCATGTTGGCGACGCAGTAGAAGACCGAGTTGTGCACCCGGAAGGTCGGCTCGGCGTGCGTGGTGGGACGGGAGTCCTCGAAGCAGCCGCCCTGGTCGATGGCGATGTCGACAAGGACACTTCCGGGCTTCATCCGCGACACCAGCTCGTTGGTGACCAGCTTCGGGGCCTTGGCACCCGGGATGAGGACGGCACCGATGACGAGGTCCGCGTCGAGGACGGCCTTCTCCAGCTCGAAGGCGTTGGACATGATCGCCTTGACCTTGCTGCCGAAGATCCGGTCGGCCTCGCGCAGCTTGTTGATGTCGCGGTCCAGCAGGGTGACCTCGAAGCCCATGCCGACGGCGATCTGGGTGGCGTTCCAGCCGGAGACACCGCCGCCGATGACGACGGCCTTGGCCGGGGTCACGCCCGGCACGCCGCCGGGGAGCACACCGCGGCCGCCGGCCGGGCGCATCAGGTGGTAGGCGCCGACCTGCGGGGCGAGCCGGCCCGCGACCTCGGACATCGGGGCGAGCAGCGGCAGCGCGCGGTTCGTCAGCTCGACGGTCTCGTACGCGATCGCCGTGGTGCCGGACTCCAGCAGCGCGTCGGTGCACTCGCGGGAGGCGGCCAGGTGCAGGTAGGTGAAGAGGATCTGGTCCTTGCGCAGGCGGTGGTACTCCTCCGCGACCGGCTCCTTCACCTTCAGCAGCAGGTCGGCTTCGGCCCACACCTGGTCGGCGGAGTCGAGGATGCCGGCGCCGGCGGCGATGTACTCCTCGTCCGTGATCGAGGAGCCGAGACCGGCGCCCCGCTCGATGACGACCTGGTGGCCGTTACGCACCAGCTCGTGCACGCCGGCGGGGGTGATGGCCACCCGGAACTCGTTGTTCTTGACCTCGCGGGGGATGCCGACCTTCACGTCGATCACGGTCCTTGGCTCAGGGGGTATGGGGGGGTGCACTGAAAGACATACCCGGGCGTGCCGGGGCACACCGGGAGACACCGCAGGAGAACGTGCGGCAGAGCCAGTCTAATGAAGGCGTTCCGCGTGTCTAGCCTTCCATTGCATCAATCTTCATTGGATGCACTACGGATTTCGCAGGCACCTGAGCGATGGGGGTTCGATTCCCCCGGCTCTCCGTCGGCGGCGGTCCCGGTGGCCGCCTCCTCTTCCAGCATGCGCTCGGCCGCCGCGCGGTGCAGTTGGGCGGCCGTGGGGTCGCCGAGCCGGTCCAGGGTGTCGGCCAGCCGCAGCTGCAGCGCGGCGAGCAGCCGGGTGTCCTCCGCGCGCCGCGCCCACTCCACCGCCTCCTGGCAGGTGCGCAGGCACTCCTCGGGCCGCCCGGCGTACTCCTGGACGCGGGCCAGCTCGCTCAGGGCGCGGGCGTGGGCCGCGATGTCGCCCTCCTTGCGGTACCCGGCGAGGGCCGCCCGCCAGTTGCGCTGCGCCTCGCCGTACCGGCCCGCGTAGGTGTGGGCGGTGGCGATACGGCCGTAGAGCCGGGCGGCCTCGGCGCGCTCGCCGCGGGCGAGGCGCTGGGACAGGGCGCGGCCGAACCAGTCCGCGGCCCGGTCGTGGTCGCCCAGCTCCTGGTGGGCGCCGCCTACGGATTCCATCGCGCGGCCGGTGGCGTAGGGGTCGTTCGCCTCGCGTCCGGCGTCCAGCGCGGCCCGGTAGCGGGCCAGCGCGGCGCGGGTGCGGCCGGTCTGGGCGTCCACGTCGCCGAGGTTCAGCAGGGCGGCGGCCTTCTCGCGGGGCAGTCCGCGCCGCTCGGCGACATCGAGGACCAGGCCGTGGATGCCGTACAGGTCGGGGGCGGCGGCCCCGGTGCCGAAGTGGGCGACCATGGCGCGCACGAGCTGGGACATCAGGCGGCGGGCCAGGGTGTCCAGCTCGCCGTCGGCCACCGCGAGCCGGGCAGCGGCCAGCAGTGCCGGGCGCCGGGCGGT
>NZ_WWKH01000641.1:0-2786 GCF_009865595.1 Streptomyces sp. SID1328
GGCCGAGCAGCCCGTCAGCAGGGCGGTGGCACCGGCCAGGGAGGCGAGCAGGGTTCTTCTGCGCGGCCCCGAACGGGCGCGCGGCGGTGGGGAGTACGACACGGCAGACGTCCTCGGGGAACTCGTACGGGGAGAGACGGGGGAGACGCGGGGGCGAGGCGGGGGAAGGCACCGGAGAGCGGGGCCCTTCGAACAGGCCGCCCGCCCGTGATCACCGTACCCGCGCCCTGTCCCCGCACCACTCACCGGCACCGTTCCTCACCCCCGACCGCCCACCGGACGGACGCGCGGGAGGTGCGGACCCGCCGAAGGTGGACGGCAACACCCATCGCGACCGGATACCCTTTGACCAGACACGCGACCATCCCACAACAGCACACGCGGCCGAGGAGTCACCCGGATGAGCACCACCCAGAGCGAGAGGCTGCGAGAGCTGCTCGAACCGCTCGTCACCTCCCAGGGGCTGGATCTGGAGGAGATCGCCGTCGACTCCGTCGGACGCAAGCGTGTGCTGCGCGTGGTCGTCGACTCCGACACCGGAGCGGACCTGGACCGGATCGCCGATGTGAGCCGCGCGCTCTCGGCGAAGCTCGACGAGACCGACGCGATGGGCGACCAGGCCTACGACCTGGAGGTCGGCACCCCGGGCGCCGAGCGCCTCCTGACCGAACCCCGCCACTACCGGCGCGCCGTCGACCGGCTGGTCAAGTTCCAGCTCGCCGACGGCGGCGAAGTGGTCGCGCGCATCCTGGGCACGGACGACGAGGGCGTGGACCTGGAGGTCCCCGGTGTGAAGGGCCGCAAGGCCACCAACCGCCGGCTCGCCTTCCCGGAGATCGCCAAGGCGCGGGTGCAGGTCGAGTTCAACCGCAAGGACAAGAAGGACATGAAGGAAGAGGAGGAGGCGTAGCCGTGGACATCGACATGAGCGCCCTGCGGGGCTTGGTCAGGGAGAAGGAGATCTCCTTCGACCTGCTGGTCGAGGCGATCGAGTCGGCCCTCCTCATCGCGTACCACCGCACCGAGGGCAGCCGCCGCCACGCGCGCGTGGAGCTGAACCGCCAGAGCGGTCACGTGACCGTGTGGGCGAAGGAGGACCCGGAGGACGTCGAGGAGGGGCAGGAGCGCCGCGAGTTCGACGACACCCCCTCCGGGTTCGGCCGGATCGCCGCCACCACCGCCAAGCAGGTCATCCTCCAGCGGCTGCGCGACGCGGAGGACGACGCCACGCTCGGTGAGTACGCCGGCCGTGAGGGCGACATCGTCACCGGCGTGGTCCAGCAGGGCCGCGACCCGAAGAACGTGCTGGTGGACATCGGCAAGCTGGAGGCCATCCTGCCGGTGCAGGAGCAGGTCCCCGGCGAGACCTACCAGCACGGCATGCGGCTGCGGTCCTACGTGGTCCGCGTCGCCAAGGGCGTGCGCGGCCCCTCGGTCACCCTCTCGCGTACCCACCCCAACCTGGTGAAGAAGCTCTTCTCCCTGGAGGTGCCGGAGATCGCGGACGGCTCGGTGGAGATCGCCGCCATCGCCCGCGAGGCCGGCCACCGCACCAAGATCGCCGTACGGTCCACCCGTTCGGGCCTGAACGCCAAGGGCGCCTGCATCGGCCCGATGGGCGGCCGGGTGCGCAGTGTGATGGGCGAGCTGAACGGCGAGAAGATCGACATCGTCGACTGGTCGGACGACCCGGCCGAGATGGTGGCGAACGCCCTGTCACCCGCTCGGGTGAGCAAGGTCGAGGTCGTGGACCTCGCCGCCCGCTCCGCGCGGGTCACCGTGCCGGACTACCAGCTCTCGCTGGCGATCGGCAAGGAGGGCCAGAATGCCCGGCTCGCCGCCCGCCTCACCGGCTGGCGCATCGACATCCGGCCGGACACCGAGCAGGTCACCGACTAGCTCGGCCCGTCCGCCGACCCGATCCGGTCCGGGGCCTGTCTTGATCACCGCAAAGATCAGGACAGATCCCGGCCGGATCGCGACCGTTCACCACACTGCAACTGTTCGATCTCTGCCCCAAAGGGGTGAGGTCGGTACGGGGAGGTAGACTTAACCGTGTCTGGCCGGACGCACACCCGAGCGCGCCCTGAACGCACCTGTGTGGGGTGCCGGAAGCGAGCGGCCAAGAACGATCTACTGCGGATCGTGATGATCGAGGACGCCTGCGTCCCCGATCCTCGCGGTACGCTGCCCGGCCGGGGTGCTTATGTACACCCGGCACCGGTCTGTCTGGACCAGGCGGTTCGCCGCCGGGCGTTCACGCGGGCACTGCGCGCCCCGCGAGCGCTCGACACAAACGCGTTGCGCCGATACGTCGAGCAGACAACAGTTGCCGAGCAGGCAACACCGTAAGAAGTGCCGCCCGGAACACCGCGGCGGCCTGGTACCTCGCGAGTCGAAAGCAGGTCGAGATTGCGATGAGCACTCGATGAGTACGCGATGAGTACGCCCATGAACTAGCGACGGTCCGGCATCACCCGGACCTCAAAGGAGCGAAGTGGCTAAGGTCCGGGTATACGAACTCGCCAAGGAGTTCGGTGTCGAGAGCAAGGTCGTCATGGCCAAGCTCCAGGAACTCGGTGAATTCGTCCGTTCGGCGTCTTCGACGATCGAAGCGCCTGTCGTACGCAAGCTGACCGACGCCTTCCAGGGCGGTGGCAACGGCAAGTCCGCCGGCAAGCCCGCCCCGCGCAAGGCAACCCCCAAGCCCGGCGCGCCCTCCCCGGCGCAGTCGGCCCGTCCGGCTGCCCCGAAGCCGGGCGCCCCCAAGCCCGCCGCGCAGCAGC
>NZ_WWKH01000642.1:0-7778 GCF_009865595.1 Streptomyces sp. SID1328
GCACTGTCCCACGACGGCCCGGCCCCGGCGCCGGCGGGCGCGGGCGGTGCCGTGGAGTTCCACGGCCCCCACCAGGCGGGCATCGCCACCCCGGTGCAGGACCGGCTGCACTTCGCCGCGTTCGACGTGAAGACGGAGGACCGCGCGGAGTTCGTCCAGTTGCTCAAGGACTGGACGGCCGCGGCCCGGCTGATGACGGCCGGGAAGCCGGTCGGCGAGGGCGCGTACGGCGGGCTCGCCGAGGCCCCGCCGGACGACACCGGCGAGGCGCTGGGCCTGAGCCCCTCCCGGCTGACCCTCACCGTGGGCTTCGGGCCCTCCCTCTTCGAGCGGTTCGGCCTGGCCGACCGGCGCCCGGCCGCGCTCGCGGACCTGCCGAAGTTCCCCGGCGACAACCTGGACAAGTCCCGCACCGGGGGCGACCTCTGTGTGCAGGCGTGCGCGGACGATCCGCAGGTGGCGGTGCACGCCATCCGCAATCTGGCCCGCGTCGGCTTCGGCAAGGTCGCGGTGCGCTGGTCCCAGTTGGGGTTCGGCAAGACCTCCTCGACCACGCCGGACGCCCAGACCCCGCGCAACCTGATGGGCTTCAAGGACGGCACCCGCAACATCGCCGGCACCGAGACCGCCCGGCTGGACAAGCACGTCTGGGTGTCCGCGTCGGACGGCGACGCCAAGTCGGCCTGGATGACCGGGGGTTCGTATCTGGTCGCGCGGCGCATCCGGATGAACATCGAGACCTGGGACCGTGCTTCGCTCCAGGAGCAGGAGGACGTGTTCGGCCGGGACAAGGGCGAGGGGGCGCCGGTCGGGAAGGCGAAGGAGCACGACGCGCCGTTCCTGAAGGCGATGAAGCCCGACGCCCATGTGCGCCTGGCCCACCCCGACTCCAACGACGGGATCACCATCCTGCGCCGGGGCTACTCCTTCACCGACGGCACGGACGGGCTCGGCCGCCTGGACGCGGGCCTGTTCTTCCTGGCCTACCAGCGTGACGTGCGCGAGGGGTTCATCCCGCTCCAGCGGCGGCTCTCCGCGCACGACGCGCTCAACGAGTACATCCAGCACGTGGGTTCGGCGGTCTTCGCGGTCCCGCCCGGTGTCCGTGACTCCCACGACTGGTGGGGTCGGGCGCTGTTCTCCAAGGAGGCGTAGTCCGTGTTCTCCAACTATCTGATCGGTCTGCGCGAGGGTCTCGAGGCGTCGCTCGTCGTCTGCATCCTGATCGCCTACCTGGTCAAGACCGGCCGCCGGGAGGCGTTGAAGCCGATCTGGACCGGTATCGCCATCGCGGTCGCGCTCGCGCTGGGCTTCGGCTTCGCGCTCGAATTCGGCTCGCAGGAGCTGACGTTCCAGGCGCAGGAGGCGCTGGGCGGCTCGCTGTCCATCGTCGCGGTGGGCCTGGTGACGTGGATGGTGTTCTGGATGCGGCGCACCGCCCGGCACCTCAAGTCGGAGCTGCACGGCCGGCTCGACGCCGCCCTCGCCATGGGTACGGGCGCGCTGGTCGCCACCGCGTTCCTCGCGGTGGGCCGGGAGGGGCTGGAGACCGCGCTGTTCGTCTGGGCGTCGGTGCACGCGGCGAGCGACGGCACTCCGCGCCCGCTGATCGGCGTCGCCCTCGGTATCGCCACGGCGGTGCTGCTGGGGTGGCTGTTCTACCGCGGCGCGCTGCGCATCAACCTGGCGAAGTTCTTCACCTGGACCGGCGGGATGCTGGTCGTGGTCGCGGCGGGTGTCCTCGCGTACGGCGTCCACGACCTCCAGGAGGCGGGCTGGGTGCCGGGGCTGACGAACCTGGCCTTCGACATCAGTGACACGATTCCGCCGGACAGTTGGTACGGGACGCTGCTGAAGGGTGTCCTCAACTTCCAGCCCGACCCCACGGTGGTCCAGCTCACGGTGTGGCTGCTGTATCTGGTGCCGGTGCTGACGTTGTTCCTGCTCCCCTCCCGTGCCCCCGTCCGTACGGCCGGGACTGCGGCGAGCGCGGTGAAGTAGGCGGCCCCTCGGGGGGCCTGGCGCTCCTCCCCTCCCGGTAGGGTTCGCCTCCGGGAAGGGGAAGGTGACGTCGCCTGATGAGCAGGGATCGCAGCGGTCGTGGGCCTCGCGGCCGGAACCGGAGGGTACGCATAGCGGCCTCACTGGCCGCCTGCGCGCTGATGACCAGCGGGTGTGTCGTGGTGCACGGCGAGCGGGAGGTGCTGCCCGCGGCGAGCCGTGCGGAGGCCGCTCGCGCTCTGGCCCGGTTCACGGACGCGTACAACAAGGCCGACCGGGCCTACGACTCCTCGCTCGACGCCGGGTATGTCACCGGGGCGTTCGGCGCGATCGACTCCGCGCGCTTGAAGGCGGGGCACGCGAACAATCCGGGCGGGAACTCCCGGCACACTCCGCTGACCCTGACCGACGCCAGGTTCACCATTCCGGCGAAGGCCGGCTGGCCCCGGTGGTTCGTCGTGGACGCCAAGGGCAACAAGGGGGGTTCCGCGCGGTGGTTGATGGTGTTCGTGCGGAATGGTCTCGGCGAGTCGTGGCGGGTGGCGTATCTGACGCTGGTCCCTGCCGGGCAGGTGCCGAAGTTCCGGGTGGGGGCGGACGGCTGGGCCGAGGCCGTACCGGCCGCTGACCTGAGTTCGCGGTACGCGGCCTACCTGCGGGACGGGGGCAGGACGTTCGCCGACGGCCCGAGTACGAGCGGCTGGCGCGCCATCCGTGCGCAACAGGCCCGCAAGCCGGGCCTGGTACGCCAGTACATCGACGAGCCACTGACCCGCGACGCCTTCGCCCCCCTGGCCCTCCGTACGGCGGACGGAGGCACGCTCGTCTTCTTCGCCTCCCACCACTACGAGAAACGCACGGCCGCCGCCGGTACGTCCGTCGCCGTACCCAACCGCGACGTCCAGGCCCTCACCAAGGGCGAGGTGAAACAGTCCCTGACGCTCGAGTTCGTCGCCAACCAGGCAGCGGTGGACCCCGCGGGCGGGGGGCCGGTGTCGGTGGTGGGACGGGTACAGGGGCTGACTGCCGCGCAGGGCGAGTAGCGCCGGTCCGGCGGCAGGCCGCAGTGTTCAGTGGCGGGACGGCCAGGGTGTGGCGGCGTGGTGGTCGGGTTCCGTGCCGGCGTGGCGGGCGCAGGCGTCCGTCAGGGATTCCAGCAGGGTGAGGGGCTCGGGGAGGGCGTGTTCCGGGCCCCGGACCCAGCGGACGCCACGCGTCGGGGCGCCGGGGAGGCGGGCCGGGGGGACCAGGACGTACGAGCCCCGGCAGTGCCAGCGGAGGCCGGGGTGTTCGTCCATCGTCTCGGGGTGGCAGTCCAGCTCACAGGGCCACCACTCGTCCTCGTCCTCGGGCGTGCCCCGGGTCTGGGTGAAGAAGAGCATGCGCCCGTCGTCGCTCTCGGCGACCGGCCCGACCTCCACCCCTTCTCCGAGCAGCCGATCGAGGGCAGCCCGCCCGGCGTCCAGCGGGACATCGAGCACATCGTGGGTCATGCCGGTCGCGGTGATGAAGTTGGCCTCGGGCTGATCACGCGCCCAGCGCTCGATCTGCGCACGATCGGTGGTCGACTGGGTCTGCCAGGCGAAGGACACCGGATGCCGGGCGGGAGTGGGACAGCCGACGCGGTCACAGGAACACCCGTACCCCGGCGCGGGATACGCGGCAGGCGCCAACGGCAACCCGGCACCGGCGGTGGCGACCAGCATCGCCTCACGGCCACCGTCGTCGGCGGTCTCGTCCTTGGGACGCCGTCCACGCAGCCACTGGGAGATCCTGCCCTGCCGGCCGGACCGGCCGCCGAACGTCGCGCTCATCTGTCCCCTCGCCTCGCTGTGGTGCGGACAGCTTGCCTCATCGTCCCATCATCCTGCGCCACCGAGAGACAGAGCACGAATATGAAGGAACCTGGGGAGACATACCTCACAATGAAGGGGTATGCGCGATTTTTCCCTCTCTTTGCCAGGGAAAGCCGTTCCGAGAGCTAGTCGTCCCCCGGCGGCGGCCAGGCATCGCCCCACTCGGCGTCTCGGGCGGCCCTGTACAGGTCACCGTGCCGCTTGGTGACGGTCGTCCGCCGCAGTCGCTCGTCCGCCTCACACAGATCGAGCAGCACCTGGCCCTTACGGATCTGCGGCCGCCGCACGATACGCGCGGGGGCCGGCTCCGCCGGCAGCCGCGTCGCGGCGACGTAGCTGAACTTCTCGTCCTCGTACGCCAGCGAACCGCCCTTGACCTGCCGGTGCAGCGAGGAGCGGCTGACCCGCGCCGCGAAGTGGCACCAGTCCGTACCCGGCACGATCGGGCACGCCGCGCTGTGCGGACACGGCGCGGCGACCCGGAATCCGGCCGCGGTCAGCCGGCCGCGGGCCTCGATGATCCGCTCGTACCCCGCCGGGGTCCCGGCCTCCACGATGACGACGGACCGCGCGGCAGCGGCGGCCGCGTCGACGAGGGCCGCACGGTCCGGCTCGGACAGTTCGTTGAGGACGTACGACACGGTGACCAGGTCGGTCTCCGGCACCTCCAGCGCCGCCCCGATCCGGGCCCGCCGCCACTGGGCACCGCGCAGCGCGGGGTGCGAACCGGCGATCTCCCGCCCGAGGGCGAGCGCGGGCTCGGCCCAGTCCAGCACGGTGACCGGGCGCTCCCCGTCCCAGGTGGCGGCCACGGCCCAGGTCGCGGCGCCGGTCCCGCCCCCGATGTCCACATGGCTGCCCGGCACCCACTGTGGCACCGCGTCCGCGAACGCCTCCAACGCCGCCCGCACCGCCTCGAACGTCGCCGGCATCCGGTAGGCGGCGTAGGCCGCCACATCGGCCCGGTCCCGCAGAATCGGCGCGTTCGTCGGGGTGTCCCCCCGGTAATTGCTGATGAGGCGCTCAACGGCGGAAGCCGCCTGCCGGGGCGGCAACCCGTCCAGCACCCCGGCGAGGGTGGAGCGGAGCGTATCGGCGGCGGAGGCGGGGGCGTTCACCCGACGATTCTCTCAGGTGCGCGAAGGCCACTACGCGTCCCGTACCGCCTTCGCCAGGCGGGAGGCCAGGGCCGCTCGGGGGTGGCTGTCGGGGGGCCGGCGGACCGGGTGGACCGTGTTGGCCAGGAGGACGAGGAAGGTGTCCGTCGACGGGTCGAGGACGAGGGACGTACCCGTGAACCCCGTGTGGCCGGCTGCGCCGTGGCCCGAGAGGGTGCCCATGAACCAGGGCTCGTCGAGGGCGAAGCCGAGGCCGGGTGGGGCGAGGAGGAGTTCGACGAAGTCGGGGCCGAGGACGCGGGCGGGCCCGTACGCGCCGCCCGCGAGGAGGGCGCGGCAGAAGACGGCGAGGTCGGGGCCGGTGGAGAAGAGTCCCGCGTGGCCCGCGATTCCGCCCAGCGCCCAGGCATTCTCGTCGTGGACGACACCCCGCAGCATCCCCCGGTCCGCCTTGGCCCAGGGCCGCCGCTGGTCCTCGGTGGCCGCGGCGTCGGGGCGGGGCCCGAAGGAGGTCGCCGTCATGCCCAGCGGGCGGGTGATGCCGTCGGCGATCAGCACGTCCAGGGTCCGCCCGGTGATCCGCTCCAGCACGAACTGCAGGAGCAGCATGCCGAGGTCGGAGTACAGGTACTCCCCCGGCTTCGACGTCGGCGGCTCCGCGCGGAGCCGGGCCAGGCGGGCGGTGAGGTCCGGGTACTCGTACAGCGGGAGCTCGGGCGCGAGCCCAGCGGTGTGGGTGAGCAACTGCCGTACGGTGACGCCGTGTTCGGCCGCCCCCGTGAACTCCGGCAGATACGCGCCCACGCGGGCGTCGATCCCGAGGGTGCCCCGCTCTATCTGCTGGAGCGCCGCGACGGACGTGAACAGCTTGGTGAGCGAGGCGAGGTCGAAGGGGGTGTCCAGGGTGACCGGCACCCGCCGGGCGGGCGGCAGTTCGACACCGGTGGCGGACTTCGGGTCCCAGGCGGCGTACCGCACGGCCCACCCCGACGCCTCGGCGACCGCGATCACCGGCCCGCGCCCGGCCACCGCGACGGCCCCGGCCGCCCAGGGGTGCGCCCCGGCGGTGAGGGCGTGCAGGTCGTCGGTGAGGCGGGCCATCCCCGCGGGGTCCAGCCCGGCCCGCTCGGGGGTGCCGGGACGGAGTCTCGGTGCGCTCAGTGGTCCACTCCCTCCGGGCCCGCGCCCGCCTTCCAGGGACGGCACAGTCCCATGAAGCAGACGCCCGCGACCAGCGCGGCAGCCAACTGGACGACGGCCATCGGGACGGCGGTGCGCTCCCCGGCGATCCCGACGAGCGGGGAGGCGACCGCGCCGATGAGGAAGGAGGTCGTCCCGAGCAGCGCGGAGGCGGAACCGGCGGCGTGCCGGGTGCGCAGCAGGGCGAGCGCCTGGGTGTTGGGCATGGTGAAGCCCATCGCCGACATCAGCACGAACAGCGCGGCGGCGACGGGCGCGAGCCCGACCTCGCCGAACACGCCGGTGGCCATGAGCAGCAGCGCGGTCGCGGCCAGCACGATCACCGCGAGGCCGCAGGCGAGCACCCGGTCCAGCCGGACCCGGCCCACCAGCAGCTTGCCGTTGATCTGCCCCGCGACGACCAGGCCGACCGAGTTGAGCCCGAACAGCAGGCTGAAGGTCTGCGGGGAGGCGCCGTAGACCTCCTGGACGACGAACGGGGACGCCGAGACGTACGCGAACAGCGCGGCGAAGGCGAAGCCGCCCGCGAGGAGGTAGCCGGTGAAGGGCAGGTCGGCGAGGAGGCCGCGCATGGTGCGCAGGGACTCCTTCACCCCGCCCCGGTGCCGTTCGGCGGGCGGCAGTGTCTCGGGCAGCCGCAGCCAGACCAGCGCGGTGAGCACGGCCCCGATGCCGGTGAGGACGAGGAACACGCCCCGCCAGTCGGTCACCCGGAGGATCTGCCCGCCGATCAGCGGGGCGACGATCGGGGCGACCCCGGATATCAGCATCAGGGTGGAGAAGAAGCGGGCCATGGCGACGCCGTCGTACAGGTCGCGTACGACGGCCCGCGCGATGACGATTCCGGCCGCGCCCGCGAGGCCCTGCGCCAGCCGGAAGGCGACCAGCGTCTCGACGGTGGGCGCGAACGCGCACAGGGCGGTCACGACGAGGTACACCGCGAGTCCGGTGAGCAGCGGGCGGCGGCGCCCCCACCGGTCGCTCATCGGGCCGACGACCAGTTGCCCGAGCGCCATCCCGGCCAGACAGGCGGTGAGGGTGAGCTGCACGGTGGCGGCGGGCGCGTGCAGGGTCCGGGTGACCTCCGGCAGCGAGGGCAGGTACATGTCCATCGCCAGCGGTGTGGTGGCGGTGAGTGCCCCGAGCATGAAGGTGACGAGCACCCCGCGCGGCCGCTCCGCCACTCCGGCCGCCCCTTGAACGGCCTCCACCCCCAGAGCCGTCACGACATCCCGCTCACCCATACAACCCCTCCCAGCCAGAACCCCGGACAACGCCCACCATGGTCTCAGCTCCCAGAGGGTGGGGGGACGCGTGTACGAAGGTCTCCGACGGTTCGCCCGAGCGTGCCCGGTACGGTCACCCGACGCACGACCCGCCCGGACGACGGGCTTAGACGGAAGCGTCAGGCGGTCGCGGTGGCGGTGGCGGTCGCGGTGGCGGTGGCGCGAGCGGACCGGCGTCGGATCGCCGCCCCGGAGGCGGGGAGAGGCGTCAGCGGCGGTGGCGGCCGCCCTGCGGGGAAGCGGTTTCCGTCGGGTTCTCCGGCGCCGGGGCACGGCGGCGGCCGCCCTGCGGGGGCACCGTCTCGGCGGAGGTGTCC
>NZ_WWKH01000643.1:0-4180 GCF_009865595.1 Streptomyces sp. SID1328
GACGCCGCGAGCCCTGCCCTCCGGGCAGACGGCGCTACTCTGCGGACACGCCCTAGCGCTCGCCGCCCGGCACCCACAGCACGTCGCCGGTCTCCTTGTTGGCCGTGCGGGCCAGGATGAACAGCAGGTCGGAGAGGCGGTTGAGGTAGGTCGCGGTGAGCGGGTTCATCGTCTCGCCGTGCACCTCGAGCGCCGCCCAGGTGGAGCGCTCCGCCCGCCGGACCACCGTGCAGGCCTGGTGCAGCAGCGCCGCGCCGGGGGTGCCGCCGGGCAGGATGAACGAGCGCAGCTTCTCCAGCCGTTCGTTGAACCGGTCGCAGTCCTGCTCCAGCCGGTCCACGTAGAACTGCTCGACCCTCAGCGGCGGGTACTCCGGGTTCTCCACCACCGGCGTCGACAGGTCGGCGCCCACGTCGAAGAGGTCGTTCTGCACCCGGGTGAGGACCGTGACGACCTCCTGGTCCAGCCCGCCCAGCGCGACGGCGGTACCGATCACCGCGTTCGCCTCGTTGGCGTCCGCGTACGCGGAGATCCTGAGGTCGGTCTTGGCGGTCCGGCTCATGTCGCCGAGGGCGGTGGTGCCCCGGTCGCCGGTCCTGGTGTAGATGCGCGTCAGATTGACCATACGGTCAGCGTAGTTGCCCCAAAGGGCGCGAAGCGGTGCGGATTTGACGGACCGGAGCGGCGCAACCGGAACGTGACGGGTGTCTCACGCCCTGAGACCGTGACACGCATTACTTACGGTCCTCAAGCCGTCGCCCGAGCGCTAGTGTCCGCCGAGAGGAACCATAAACAGCGCGTAAGGGGAGTCGGAGTGGCAGGGAAGCTCGCCGTCATCGGGGCCGGTCTCATGGGGTCCGGCATCGCCCAGGTCGCCGCACAGGCCGGCTGGGACGTGGTTCTGCGCGACGTCACCGACGAGGCGCTCAAGCGCGGTACCGACGGCATCCGGGCCTCCTACGACAGGTTCGTCGCCAAGGGCAAGCTGGACGCGGCCGACGCCGAGGCCGCCCTCGCCCGGATCACCCCGACCACCGACCTGGACGACGTCGCCGACGCGGACGTCGTGATCGAGGCGGTCTTCGAGAAGCTGGAGGTCAAGCACGAGATCTTCCGCGCGCTCGACAAGATCGTGCGCCCGGACGCCGTGCTCGCCTCCAACACGTCCGCCATCCCGATCACCAAGATCGCGGCCGCCACCGAGCACCCCGAGCGCGTGGTCGGCGTGCACTTCTTCTCGCCGGTGCCGATGATGCAGCTCGTCGAGCTGGTCCGGGGTTACAAGACCAGCGACGAAACCCTCGCCACCGCGCGGGAGTTCGCCGAGTCGGTCGGCAAGACCTGCATCGTCGTCAACCGCGACGTCGCCGGGTTCGTCACCACCCGCCTCATCTCGGCCCTCGTGGTCGAGGCCACCAAGCTCTACGAGTCGGGCGTGGCCACCGCCGAGGACATCGACCTCGCCTGCAAGCTGGGCTTCGGGCACGCCATGGGCCCGCTCGCCACCGCCGACCTCACCGGGGTCGACATCCTGCTGCACGCCACCGGCAACATCTACACCGAGAGCCAGGACGAGAAGTTCGCTCCGCCGGAGCTGATGCGCCGGATGGTGGACGCCGGTGACATCGGCCGCAAGAGCGGGCAGGGCTTCTACACGTACTGACCGCGTCCGGATCACCCGCCGATTCCGTGCGCGTCCGTACAGCCGCTCAGGGGGATCACCCCCGCGGGTGAATTCGGTATCGGTTCGCTTACAACCAGCAACCACATCGACACCCACACAGTCAGACGTTGCACAGCACCGTCACGGAGAACGCCACTCGCACTCAACGGGGAGCGCATATGTACATCAGGGGCGACCACGCCGAGCTGGTCGTCGGGGGGCGCCTCGACGTCCGCAGCGCGGCGGACGCCCGTACGGCCCTCCACGCGGCGGTCGACGACGGGATCGGCGATCTGGTGCTGGACCTGTCCGAACTGGACTCCTGGGACGCCACCGGACTCGGCGTCATCATGGGCGCACACCGGCGCGCGGGCCGCTGCGGCCGGCGTCTGGTGCTGCGCCGGGTGCCGCCGCAGATGCAGCGGCTGCTCGTGGCCACCCGGCTGCACCGCATTCTCGCCATCGAGGGCGGAGTCGGTGTGGAGTCGCTGCCCCGCGTGTGAGGTTCCGGAACCGGGGCAGGCTCCAACTCGTCCCGAACGGCGCGTCGCGCACATTCCTCACCGGAAGGTGATCTCCCGGATCTCTCGGGCCGTCCGGCACCCCGCCCTGTCGGGGACCCCTGCCGACGGTTTAGGGTTCGGTCGCCCGCCGCCTCGTGTAATCCGCGAGCGGGCCCGGACCAGAAGCGACAGCGCGATGTGCGGCAGGCCGGGAGGGGCCGAGATCGGCACACGACGCTTTTGGGGGCTTTGAACCCATGGACCCGATACTTCCGGGAACCGAGGACCACGGTCAGGCACTGAGCCGCCGTCCGCCGCGGGACCCCCTCACCGCCGACTTCGCCCCGAGCGGCCCCGTGCCCGCCCGCACCACCCGGCTGGTCTGCGGCGACTTCCTGCTCACCGTCAACCCGGTCGACGGCAGCGAGATAGAGCTCTGCCCGCCGCACGAGCGCCCCGAAGCCCCCGCCAAGCGCACCCCCGCCGCCCGAGCCGAGTACGAGCGGGCCGCCCTGCCGCCCGCCCCGCCCGGACGCCGGATGCCCGAGCCCGAGTTGCTGGAGCGTCAGGAGATACGCGAGCGGCTGGTCCGGCTGCTCACCCGCGGCCGTACCGTCCGCCTCACCGGCCCCGGCGGCTCCGGCCGCACCGCCCTGCTCGACCTCGTCGCGGAGGACTGCGCCGACCTCGCGCCCGACGGCGTGGTCCGGCTCGACGGCCTCCACCGCACCCCCGACGACCTGCTGCGCGACCTCTTCCACACCGTCTACGACGCCCCCCGCCACCGCCTTCAGCCGGACGAACTGCGCGAGGCCGTCAAGGAGATCGGCGCCGTCGTCCTCATCGACGACCTGGGGTTCGGCGGCACCGCCCTCACCGAACTGCTCGAAGCCGCCCCCGAGTGCGCCTTCCTCCTCGCCGCCACCCCGGACACCCCCGCGGCCGCCGGTGACATCGAGGACGTCGACCTGCCCGGCCTCGACCGCGCCGCCGGGGTGGCGATCCTGCAGCGGTCGGTGGGCCGGGACCTCACCGAGGAGGAGGCGGTCTGGGCCGGCGACCTCTGGTTCGAGTCCGAGGGCCTGCCGCTGCGCTTCGTCCAGGCCGGCGCCCTGCTCCGCCAGCGCGAGCAACTGCGTGCCAGCGGCGACGTGGTGGACGAGTACGGCGTCTTCGAGGACGTACGCGGCCCCGCCGACGCGGTGCTCGACCTGCCTGTGGAGGACGAGGAGGCCGAGGAGGTGCCGCTGCCCTCCCTCGCGGAGGCCGCCGCGCCCGCCCCGCTGCTCGCCTCCCGCCTTAAGCCCTCCGCCCGCGCCGCCCTGCGCTTCGCCGTCGCCCTGGACGGCGAGCTGCCGCACCCGGCGCATCTGCCGGCCCTGGTGGGCGACACCCACGCCGACGCCGCGCTCGGCGAACTCCTCGGCTGCGGCCTGGTCTCCCCGGCCGGCCCCCGCTACCGCCTCGCGGCCGGGGTACGCGCCCAGCTGGAGGCCGCCGGATACGACGAGGACGCGCCCGCCGAGGCCCGGACCGCCGCCCGGCACTACGCCTGGTGGGCCGCCCACCCCTCCGTCACCCCGGAGCGGGTGTGTGCGGAGGCCGCGGCGGTGCTGACCGCGCTGGAGACCGTGCTGCCCGGCACCGAACCGGCCGCCGAGGGCGACGACGAGCAGGCGACCGCCGTCCGGCTCGCCCACGCGGCCGGCGCCGCCTTCGCCGCCGGGCTGCACTGGACCGCGTGGGAACAGGCCCTGCACGCCGGGTCCGAGGCCGCCCGCCTCGCCCAGGACGTCCCGGAGCGCGCCTACTTCCACCACGAGCTGGGCATCCTCGCCCTGGTCGACGGCCAACTGGACCGCGCACGCTCGGAGTTGGAGGTCTCGCACGGGATGCGCACCGCGCTCTCCGATATGCGGGGCACCGTCGCGGGCCGCCGCGCGCTCGCCCTGGTCGCGGACCGCAGCGGCGACCTGCCGGGCCTCGCCGCGCTGATGGCCGCCGAGGAGTCCCC